>JAURVW010000919.1 GCA_030655275.1 Solirubrobacteraceae bacterium | reverse complement strand
GACCACGAGCAGCACGGCGAGGCCGAGGGTGAGCCAGTCCTTCGGGACGCGTTGCTGCACGGCGGTGCCGATGAGCGCGCCGAGCACGGCCGGGATTCCGAGGAGGGCGGCCGCCCCGAAGTCGACGTTGCCGTAGATCGTGTGGGTGATCGCCCCGGCGGTCGCGATGACCGTGATGGCCGCGAGCGAGGTGGCCGTCGCCTCTCGTGGGTCGAAGGCGAGGAGCAGGATCAGGAGCGGGACCATGATCGTCCCGCCGCCGACGCCGAAGAGTCCGCTGTAGATCCCTGCCGCCGTTCCGATGCCCAGGAGCACCCCGGGGCGTGTGCCCGGCGTCGGGCTCGGCGAACGCTCGGGCATGGCTCGGCATACTAGGAGGGATGGTCGGGAACGAAGGGGCAGCGCAGACGGCGGCAGCACTCGGGCGCCTCCTTCCGCAGCTCGCGCTCCTGCTCGACTTCGACGGCACGCTCTCGCCGATCGTCGCCGACCCCGACGCCGCCCGCGCCGACCCCGCCGCCGCCGAGGGACTCGCCCGTCTGGCCCCCTCCGCCGCGCTCCTGGCGTGCGTCACCGGTCGACCGGCCCTCACGGCGCGCCGCCTGCTCGGCGTGCCCGAGATCGCCTACACCGGGCTGCACGGCGCGCAGGTGCTCGTGCCCGGCGCCGACACTCCCGCCACTCCCGCCGCGTTCGCGGCCGACGGCGCCAAGGTGCATGCCATCGTCGACGCCGCCGCGGCCGAGCCCGAGGGCCTCGCCGGCCTCGAGGTCGAGGACAAGGGCCCGATCGTCGCACTGCACTGGCGCAACGTCGCCGATCCGGCCACCGCGGAACGTCGCGCGCAGCAGCTCGCGGGCCGCGCCCGTGAGGCCGGCCTGCGCAGCGGCGAAGGCCGGTGTGTCCTGGAACTCCGTCCGGCGCTCGAGGTGACCAAGGGCGACGGCGCCCGCGCCCTCATCGAGGCCGTGCCCGCCGTCCGGCATGCCCTCTTCGCCGGCGACGACGTGACCGATCTCGATGCTTTCGCCGCGCTGCGGGCGCTCGTCGACGAAGGCCGCCTGGACTCCGTCACGCTCGTCGCCGTGCAGGGTGAGGGCGCCCCGGCGCAGGTGGCGGCGGCGGCCGACGTCGTCGTCCCGAGCCCCGCCGCGCTCGGCGCGTTCCTCAGCGCGATCGCCGACGCCGCAGCGCCCGTCTCCTCGCCCGATCAGCCCGACCAGCCCGATCAGCCCCGGGAGGCCTGAACCCGTTGCGCTTCACCGATCTCCTGCGGACGGGCGTGCTCCTGAGCGCCGCCTCCGCCACCATGCTCGCGACCGGGGCGGTGCTGTTCGGCATCCTCGACAACGACCAGGACGTGGTCCTGCTCTGCACGATCTGGTGGCTCATCGCCGCGACCGGCGCGCTCATGGTGGCCCAGAACCGGGCCGGTGACGTGAGTCGCCCGGTCAGCCGACTCCTGGCCGACGCCCGCCAGCAGCGGATGCCCGAGGAACCGCGCGTCGGTCTCACGATCGCCAACCGGCTCTGGCCGCTCGGTCTCCTGACCTTCGGCGGCCTGCTCGGCGCCGCCATCGCCGGCCCGCAGGTCGCGGGCCTCGGCGCGGGTTTTCCGATCGTCTGGGCGCTGCTGTGGCGCGGCCAGGAGTCGGCGGTGAAGGCGATCGAGGGCCGCGACGGCGTCACCTTCCACGTGGAGCGCACGAGCCCGATGAAACCGATCACCCTCGTGCGAGGGCCCGGGCTGCGGCGCGACCTGCCGACGCAAGAGTCCAAGCGGACCGCCTCGACGTGATCTCCACCCGGCCCGCGTCGGTACCCAGTCGATGAGCGCAGGAGCAGGGAACCCGGCCCGGCGCGTCGTCGACGTGCTCTATGTCTCGCTCGGCACCACGATCGGGCTCCGCAAGGCCGACGCCCAGCTCGTCGCGGCCCTGCGCGCCGGCGGTCTGGCCGTCGAGCACGTCACCGCGCAGCCGCCCCGCGACGTACGCACGTTGGCCCTCACCGACTACGTGCAGGCCCGTGCCGCGGCCAAGGCGACCCGCGGCGCCCTGCGCGCCGTCGACCCGCGCCGCGTCGTCTACTCGACCACCACGGCCGCGCTGCTCTGGCCGACGCCCGGCGCCATCCGGTTCGATGCGCTGGCGCAGGTCACCCGGCCTGGTCGGCATGGCTGGTGGCAACGCCACGTCGAGCGCCGCCGGCTCGCGTCCGCGCCCCTGCTGATCCCGTGCGACCGCGCTTCCCTCGAGGGCGCGCCGGAGAAGGCCCATCGCGGGCCGACCGTCGTGATCCCGATCGCGATCAGCGTCGGCGACTCGGCGCCGTCGTCGCTGGCCGAGCCGACGATCGACGGCGGGCTCGCCGCGATCGCGCCGGTGCCGATCGATGCCGAGGCGCTACGCCAGGTCGATGCCCTGCTCGACCGCGCGACCGCCCGCGGCGAGCGACCCGTCGCGGTCACCTACGCCGCGGATGCCCGCAAGAAGGGCCTCGACCGCCTCCTCGGCGCGTGGGCGCTGGCCCGCCGGCCCGGCGAACTGCTGCTCGTGACCGGTCGCGATGACATCCCCGAAGGATTCGGTCCCACCGACGGCGTGCTCGCCACCGGTCGCCTGGACCAGGTCACGTTCCGGGCGCTCGTCCGCGCCGTCGGCGTGTTCATCACGGCGCCGCGACGGGAGGACTACGGCCTCGTGCAGCTCGAAGCGTTGGCCGAGGGCGCGCGCGTCGTCACGACGGCGGCGCCGGGGCCGTATGCCGCCCTGCCGCTGGTCTCCGAGCTGTGGCCCGACCACGTCGTCGCCGACGACGCCGGCCCCGCCGAGCTCGCGGCCGCGATCCGGGCTGCGGTCGATGCCGAGCCCGACACCGAGGATCTCCTGCGCGCGTCGGCGGCGGTCGCCCCGTGGAAGGTCAGCACGGTGCGCGAGACCGTCGCTCGCGACCTGATCCCGGCGCTGTTGCCGTAGAACGACCGAGGGCCGGGACCACGTCTCCGCGGTCCCGGCCCTCGCCGGAAGGGGTTGCTTCGCTCGACTAGGAGAGCTTGGGCTCCAGCTCGCCGAGGAGCTTGGTCTTCGGGTAGGCGCCGACGACGCGGTGTGCCTCGCCGC
>JAURVW010000918.1 GCA_030655275.1 Solirubrobacteraceae bacterium | reverse complement strand
ATCGGGGAGGCGGCGCGCCGGCTCGGCGTGAGTCAGCCGGCGCTGAGCAAGCGACTGCGACAGCTCGAGAACCTGTGCGGCGCGCGTCTGCTCGACCGGTCGCCGAGCGGAGTCGTCGCCACGCCGGCGGGGGCGCGACTGGCGACGGCGGCCCTGCGCGTTGTCGACGAGGTCGCCCTGCTCGACGACCTCCTCTCCGATCTGCGCGGTCAGTCGGCGCCCGTGCGGATCGCGAGCAGCCCGGTGATCTCCGAGAGCCTGCTGCCGGAGCTCCTCGCCGCCGCCCGCGCCGAGCTGACGGGCGTGCCGATCGAGCTCACGGCGGCAAACTCGGCCGTCGTCCGCAGGCTCGTCGCGACCGGTGCCGCCGACCTCGGCATCGCGGCGAGCGCCAACGACGACGACCCCGGAAGCCCGACGCTCGCGCACGACGAGGTCGTCGTCGCGTTGCCGCCGGGGCATCCATGGGTCGACCGCGCCACGCTCACCGTTGCCGACCTCGCGGGTACCAGCCTCGTGATGCGCGACCCGCGCGCCCATGCCCGAGGCGTCTTCGACCGCGCCCTCGCCGAGCGCGGCCTCCAGGCTGCCGCGCCGTTCGTCGAACTCGGCAGCACGACGGCCGCGGTCGCCGCCGCCCTGGAGACGGGCACGCCCGCCGTGCTCTCCCGCCTCGCCCTCGGCCGCGACGACCGCCTCACGATCCGGCGCCTCGACGACCTCCGCATGGACCGCCGCTTCGCCGTGCTCACGAACCCGGATGCCGTCTCCCGCCCCGGCGTCGTGCGCGTCCGCGAGGCGCTGCTCGCGACCGTCGAGTCGCACACCTGATCCGCGAAACCGCTGGGGTCGGCGCCTCGGCTGTCCTGCGCATCGGGGGTTCTCCGCAGCGCGGCGTGCGGTTTCCCGCAGCACCGACCGGCCGGTTCCGCCATGTGCTGGCCATAACCACGGGTTATGGACTCCCGGGACGATCGCTGCCTATTCAGGCCATCCCCAGAGGGCGATGATCCGTAGGTAACCCCCACCCGAGGACCTTCGCCTTCCATGGAGACACTCGACCTTGCGCGGTGGCAGTTCGCTGCCACGACGATCTACCACTTCATGTTCGTGCCGTTGACGATCGGGCTGTCGACGCTCGTGGCCGTCATGCAGACCGCGTGGGTGCGGACCGACAATCCCACCTACCTGCGGATGACGCGCTTCTGGGGCAAGCTGCTGCTCGTCAACTTCGCGATCGGGGTGGTCACCGGCATCGTGCAGGAATTCCAGTTCGGCATGGCCTGGAGCGACTACTCCCGGTTCGTCGGTGACGTGTTCGGCGCGCCGCTCGCGATCGAGGGCCTCGTCGCCTTCATGATGGAGTCGACCTTCCTGGGCCTGTGGATGTTCGGCTGGGACCGCCTCCCGAAGAAGGTCCACCTCGCGACGATCTGGTGCGTCGCGATCGGCACGGCGGCCTCCGCGTACTTCATCCTCGCTGCGAACTCGTGGATGCAGCACCCGGTCGGCTACCGCCTCAACCCGGTCACGGGCCGCGCGGAACTCGAGTCGATCTGGGCGGTGCTGACGAACGACACCGCGCTCTTCGCGTTCTCCCACACGATCCTCGGCGCCCTGGGCACCGCTGCCTCGGTGCTCGTCGGCATCTCGGTCTGGCACCTCTACCGCGAGCGCAAGGCGCAGCGCGGCCCCGAGCACGTCGACGTGTTCCGCAAGTCGGCCCGGCTCGGGCTCGTCGTGATGCTCGCGGCGACGACCACCACGATGGCCGTCGGCCACTTCAATGCCCAGCTCATGACCCGCCAGCAGCCGATGAAGATGGCGGCTGCCGAGGCCCTCTGGGACACGACGAAGGGCGCACCGCTCTCACTCCTCACGCTCGCGCCGCTGGAGAAGAAGCCGGAGCGCCCGAGCTTCGAGCTCGACATCCCGAAGCTCGCGTCGTTCATGGCGACGAACGACCCCAACGGCACCGTGAAGGGCATCAACCAGCTCCAGGCCGAGCTCGAGAACGCCTTCGGTCCCGGCGAGTACTACCCGATCGTCGGCCTCACCTACTGGAGCTTCCGCGCGATGATGGGCGCGGGCTTCTTCATGATCTTCGCCGGCGCCGTGGGCCTGCTCGGCTGGAAGCGGAGGATCTTCGAGCGACGCTGGTTCCAGGTGACCGCGATGCTCGCGATGGCCGCCGGGTTCCTCGCCCACATCTTCGGGTGGATGTTCACCGAGATCGGCCGGCAGCCGTGGGTCGTCTACGGCCTGCAGAAGACCTCCGACGCCGTCTCGCACCTCGCGCCCGGCGTGATCGCGACCTCGCTCGCCGTGTTCGTCGTGCTCTACGGCGTGCTCGCGTTCATCGAGGTGCGGCTCTTCCTGCACTACGTGCGCAAGGGCCCGGAGCCAGACCACGTCGGCGACGACGGCCGCCCCGCCATGGCCATCACCTACTAGGAGGGCTCCAGCACATGTCACTGATCAGTTTCTGGTTCCTGCTCATCGCCGTGCTCTGGCTCGGCTACCTCGTCCTCGAGGGCTTCGACTTCGGGGTCGGCGTGCTGCTGCGCGTGGTCGGTGGCGACGAGGCGGAGCGCCGACAGGTCCTCCGCACGATCGGTCCGGTGTGGGACGCCAACGAGGTGTGGCTGCTCGTCGCTGGCGGTGCGACCTTCGCGGCCTTTCCCGAGTGGTACGCGACGATGTTCTCCGGCTTCTACCTCGCGCTGCTGATGATCCTCGTCGGGCTGATCGTGCGCGGGATGGCGCTCGAGTACCGCAACAAGCGCGAGGAGCCGCAGTGGCGGGCCCGCTGGGACTGGGCGATCGTGATCACGAGCATCGCCGTCGCGTTCCTGTGGGGCGTCGCCTTCACGAACCTCGTGAGCGGCTCGCCGCTCGACGCCGACCACGAATACACGGGCACGCTCCTCGATCAGCTCGGCCCGCAGGCGCTGCTCGGTGGACTCGCGACGCTGTCGCTCTTCACGCTCCACGGTGCGTACTTCATCGCGCTGCGCACCACGGGCGCCGTGCGCGACAACGCCGCGAAGGTCGCGAGCCGCGTGTGGCCCGTGGCGACGGTCGTCGGGGCCGTGACGCTCGTGTGGATCGTCGGAGCCGACGACACCCGCAGCCCCGTCGCGGCCGTGGCGACCGCGGTGGCCGCCGTCGCGCTGCTCGTGCAACCGCTGCTCTGGAAGGCGCGCCGCGAGGGGCTGCTCTTCTCGCTCACCGCGCTCACGATCTTCTGCGTCGTCGTGACCGTCTTCAGCTCGCTGTGGCCCGACGTGATGCCGTCGACCGGTGCGCCCGGCACGTCGCTGACCGCGGT
>JAURVW010000917.1 GCA_030655275.1 Solirubrobacteraceae bacterium | reverse complement strand
CATGGAGACCTCCGAGGACGACGCCGCAGACGGTGCGCCCACATCGAAGGGCGCGTTGCCGGGGAGCGCGATCCCGGCTGCCTGCGCCGCGCAGGGACGCGCGCTGCAGACCGCGACGCGCAAGCTCTCCGTGGCCCGCCGCACTCACCGCAAACGCCACACGAAGACGACGCGCCGCAAGCTCCACACCGCCCGCAGCGGGCTCTCCCGCGCGGCCACCAATCTCTCTGACTGCAAGGCCGTCGCGGCGAATGCTGCGAAGGTCGCCGAGGCCGCGCTCGCCGCCGACGAGTAGCCGGCGCGGTCGGCACTGCTCCCGGGTCGCTGGCGACGGGTCGATCGGGAGCCGCTAAGGGTTGAGGACGGCGGCCCGCTCGACGGTGGTCTGCCGGCCAGCGGCGTCGATCGCCGTGAGACGTACGACGACCTTCGACGTCCGCGTGCCGAGCTTGCGGGCCGGCGGCAGCACGAGCGTGGTGGTGCCCGGGGCGAGCGTCGGTACTGACCGTCTCGCAAGGACACGCTTCGACGTGGCATCGATGAGCCAGGCCTTCGCCGAGGTCGCCCCGACGATGGAGACCTTGATCCGCAGACCTTTGGTGCGGGCCGGTCCGAGCTGTCGGCTGAACCGGAGGTTCGAGAGCACGGGGCCGACGGCGGCGAACGGCACGGCCGTCGTCGAAGGCAGCGGCGCCGGAGCGGCGACGAACGTGGGCGTCGCGGCGGGCGTAAGCGTCTCCACCGGAGTGGGTGCCACGACCGGAGCGGGCGTAGGTATGGGCTCCGGGCTCGGCGTGGGTGTGGGCATGTCGACCGGTCCGGCCGAACGTCCGAAGTCGCAGATCGGGTCGTCGCCAGCCAGCGCTGCGGCAATGCTGAAGTCCTTCGGTGGCGGAGTGCCGTCGGGCATGCGGCAGGCTTCGTTCCACTGCGGGACGTACAGCTCGGAGTTGCGGCCTGCGCGCCTGACCACGTACGTCCTGCCGGTCCTCAGGTCGGTGGCGACGTCGCGCGCCTTCCCGTCGAACGGGTGGACCGCGAGTTCGACCCGGTATCGACCGTCGAGCGTCACGTAGCCTCGCTCCGATGCGCTCGACCAGCGGTCGTCGGTCGAGCTGGCGTCGAGCTGCAGCCACTCGCGAAACGTGCCGCTGCTGCCGCTGGAGACGGTGAGCCAGGTGAGCACCGAGTCGCTCGCCCAGCGGACGGGCAACGTGACGAGGGAGGCGTCCCCGTCCAAGGTGTACCTCAGCTGCCTTCGCTGCGACCCGTCGGCACGCATCACCCACGTCGCATGGATCGGCGCACCCCAGCTCGCCACGCCCGCCATCCGGAAGGAGATGTGGGAGTGGTCGGGGGAGTACAGGCCTTCGTCGATGGTGCTCGCCGCCGTCGCCCCGCCCAGGAGCGTCGCGATCATCGCGCTGGGTGCCGGCTCGCTCGCGGGGATTCGGTATTCGCTCTCGTGGTAGCTCCGGCCGCTGCTGGCGCCAGCGGGAGAGACGACTGCGCCGAGCGCCGTGATCCCGACGAGGGCGATGAGGTAGCGCCGCCTGACGGGCGCGGTCAGACCGAAAGACACGTATCTAGTCTTTCGCCCTGGACGAGGGATGTCAATCCGTTCCGTAGCGCTTGTTCCACATACGCCCGCGGTAGCCAGGTTCCGGCAGCGCACCCGGCTACGCGCCCTCACCGTCAGCCGCTCCGGCCCTGCCCGTGCAGCGCGGCGCGGCCGGGGCGCTTACGGTGGAGGCGATGCCGCCTCGTTACGTCGCCGCGCTCGACCAGGGCACCACGAGTACCCGCTGCATGCTCTTCGACGCGGGCGGCCGCGTCGTCGCCGTCGAGAGTCGCGAGCACGAGCAGATCTACCCGCGCCCGGGCTGGGTCGAGCACGACGCCAAGGAGATCTGGTTCCGCACCGATCAGGTGATCCGGCGTGCGCTGGAGTCCGTCGGCGCGACCGCCGCCGACGTCGCCGCGCTCGGCGTGACGAACCAGCGTGAGACGACCGTCGTGTGGGACCGCCACACCGGCGAGCCGATCGCCAACGCCATCACGTGGCAGGACACCCGCACCGACGCGATCTGCGACGCCCTCGCCGCCGGGGCCGTCTCGGGCGCCGGCACCGAGGTGGCGCCGCGCAACGCGCCTCCCGGCCAGGACCGCTTCAAGGCGACGACCGGCCTCCCGATCGCCCCGTACTTCTCGGCCACGAAGATCCGCTGGCTCCTCGACGAGGTGCCCGGCGCCGCCGAGCGCGCGGCCGCGGGCGACCTGTTCTTCGGCACGGTCGACACGTGGGTGATCTGGAACCTCACGGGAGGTGCGCACGGTGGACGCCACGTGACCGACGTGACGAACGCCAGCCGCACGCTCCTCATGGACCTCGAGACGATGGCCTGGTGCCCGGACATCGTCGCGGAGGTCGGGATCCCCGTCGCGATGCTGCCCGAGATCCGGCCGTCCTCCGAGGTGTACGGCGATGTCGCGGTCGGGCCCCTGGCGGGCGTGCCGATCGCCGCCGCGCTCGGCGACCAGCAGGCCGCCACCTTCGGCCAGACCTGCTTCGCGCCCGGCGAGGCCAAGAACACCTACGGCACCGGCAACTTC
>JAURVW010000911.1 GCA_030655275.1 Solirubrobacteraceae bacterium | reverse complement strand
CAACACAGCGAGCAGTCGCCGCAGGGGCGTGGTTTGTCCGGCGCCTCATCGCTCACCAGCGCCGTCATGGGTACGACTGCGCCGTGGCATTTTTTATATTTCAAGCCGCTGCCGCACGGGCAGGGGTCGTTACGTCCGGGGTTGCTCAAGAAATCCTCATTGGCTTGACAACAGGCAGGATCATTATAAACTGGTTGGCAGACTAGACCAACTGGAAAGGTGTGCCATGAAAACCGTCGGTGCCTTTGAAGCCAAAACCCATTTGTCCCGCCTGCTGGATAAAGTCGAACAGGGGGAAAAGATTACCATAACCCGGCACGGAGCGCCCGTTGCCCAGCTGGTGCCGGTTGAAGCGGAAGAAAAACCCGATGTTAAAAAGGTAATCGAGCAAATCCGGGCTTTTCGTAAAGGCAACAAATTGAATGGCCTATCACTGCGTAAAATGATCGAAGAAGGCCGGGCTTGATGTCGAAGCTCGTTCGGGATTGTTCGGTGACCATGGCGTGGGCATTTGATGATGAAGATGATGCCTATTCTGATGGGATACTCACTCTGCTTGGCCAGGGCCAGGGCCAGGGCCAGGCGCTGGCGCCATCCATCTGGCCTTTAGAGGTTGCCAATACGCTATTGGTGAGCGAGAGGCGAGGGCGGCTTACCGAGGCGAAAACACTCTGGTTTATAGGCTTGCTCAAAGGTCTGCGGGTAACGGTTGACGCGCTTGGTCCGGATCGTGCTTTTGGCGCCCTGTTAGGATTGGCGCGCGAGCATAAGCTGTCGAGCTACGATGCCGCCTATCTCGATCTCGCCATGCGCGAAGGTTTGCCGCTCGCCACCCGTGACCAAAAGCTGCGCCTGGCCGCGCGTCACTGCGGCGTGCCTTTGGCGGGGAAATAATTTCATATTCCCTCCCCCTTGAAGGGGGAGTGCTCGTAGGTCACGTTGCGTAAGCTACGTGACGGAGTTCGAAGCCACACATCTGTCAGGCAGCTTACGCAGCCTGACCTGTAACGCTTCGTTGATGACTATGTTGCTTTTTAACAACATTACTGGCAAGAACTGTAGTTTTTTTAATAAAAAGTGTTGCAGGGCCGCTAAAGGCGTGGTA
>JAURVW010000910.1 GCA_030655275.1 Solirubrobacteraceae bacterium | reverse complement strand
AGCGTCGCCTTGGCTCGCGCCTTATCGGCTCCAAATATTGCCGCGACTGACGCCATCTTCTCAGCCTTCGGGGCGACTGGCATAGGCGGGCCGAGGCGAACGAGATCCGCGTTGTTTCCTTTTAGAGCGTCCTCGTAAACTCTGATGGTGACGGCAATCCCATCGCAGCGCTTGCCGCGTCCCGAAGCGCACTCCCGAGAGTGGTTTACCCGAGCTTCAGCCAACATCGCCTCATTGGCTTTCTTAGCGCTCTTAGCAGTCGCAATCTGCTCGTTACGCGCTTGGGTGTCGAGAAGCTTGGCATCGGTGCTCTCGGATTGACGCCCGACTGAATTGTAGACGGTCAACGCTGTGCCGGCCACGAACAGGATGGCGAAGCCCAGAACAGGCAGAACATTCCGCTGTCGCGCCGCTTCCAGCGCCAGATGACCGACGGCGATTGTTCCAAACAATGTGACGATCGTGATCGCATGCTCCATCGACGAATGCGTTCGCACCGCATCTTCTAGTAAGATATACAACGCTCCGCAGGTGAACGTTATTCCCGCGACAATTGCAATTGCTCTGTCTCGAAAAAGTTTCGCTTTCATATTCGGCTCCCGACCCCTTTGACGAGTTCCAGGATGCTCTGATTCTACGCAAACTCAACTTGTTTGCAGGCAGACAATCGGGTTCATCTTTGACCGGAACTTCCGAACAAAATCCAATTTAAACAGCATGCTATAGCGGCATGCCCGCACAAATGATTAACCTGTTGACATTTTCATTTTTTATATGGGATTCATTATGTCGAGTCGGATTATCAGTTTTGGGGCAAAAAATGAAACGCGACAGTCACGCAAATGGAATTGCAAATAAGTCGACCGATAGTCAGTTTAATAAAGGTGCAATTGCAATTCGCGAAATAACAGCTTTGCGTAAGGCAAATAGAAACGCACGGACGCACTCAAAACGACAAATCGCGCAGCTAGCCGAGAGCATTCAAACTTTCGGCTTCGTCAATCCGGTACTGGTCGATAAGGCTAACCGCAT
>JAURVW010000904.1 GCA_030655275.1 Solirubrobacteraceae bacterium | reverse complement strand
TAATTATTTTGCAGACGCCAAAACCGCGTCTTTCTACGTCCTCGGCCCGTACAGGGCGGGCTTGTGGGTGCAGCGTTTTTCCTACTCAGGTCTTTGGCCTGTGTCAAATGGCTTGGACTTATGGCACCGTCGGAAAAAGAGGCAAATAACCGCTAGGACGCACAAACATCCTCCACCAACTAAAAGCCAAAAAAATTGGCCAGACGCAGGCAACTGATTGAAGCCGTTCCATAGTCTCGATAATGCTTCCATGAGATTTTTCCGTGGTTCGTGGAGCTTGTGATTAACGGGAGTGACGCGCCTTGGTTGCTTACCGACTAACCTTGCCCGAGCGCACGTCGAGGTACAGTCGATTTGCTTTCGTCATGCCAACGCAGTACATGAAATACATGCCTTGGCCTTGAGCAGTGGATGACATCCATCCTCCAACTTCCTCAAGCGTCAGTACAGGAGCCATCAATGATCATTTGTTCAATCGTTACTGGTTGCATGGCGACTATTCCTATTTCCTTAACAGATTGGTCATGGTCTCTACAACTGCCCTCTCTTTCAGATCAGCAGCCGCGAAGGGTGCGACGGACTGCACCGAACTTTGAGCGAAGTTCTGAGCAATACATTTCCAACCCCATGCGGTCGGCAATTTCCTCGGCAACAGTCCAAATATCATGCTCTGGTGGCTGCGCGTCTGAATACTCGTCGAGGTCACGAGTAGCAGCCTTCATGCCGTCCTCAGCAAGCGTGCCTGGCTCACCGTACCTCAGTTGCGTCGGAACTCCGGTTGCAGTTTCGGCAGATGCAAACACCGGTGAACTTACTGTTTTGCCTTCCTCACTTGGATACCCCACTGCCGCATCGTAGATCAGACCGTCTACTTCAACCCACGAATGGTCAAAGCGGTAGTTGCCTGCGCGCACCTCTCCTATGCAGAGCGTTGGCTCAAGGCCTTGTTCTGCAAGCAAAACGTAGAGCACAGCTGCGGTGCTATGGCAGGCACCTGCCCAGCAACGTCGCTCAATTATCGAGATGAGTTCTTGATATGTGCTACGCAG
>JAURVW010000896.1 GCA_030655275.1 Solirubrobacteraceae bacterium | reverse complement strand
AATGGATTCACGTCCACCCCAGAGCCCTCCTCTCTCCAATATTCAACTTCAACATTACTCTCGACCGACCAGACTCGCCAACCTTCCGGTGCTGGTTGTGTCGACGGGCTGCACCGCCGAAACCCGCATCCGTCATCTCTTCCCCCCAGTGCGGAATGGCAGCGACTCAACACTGGTAGCGTGGCGGCCACCCCTGCAGCCGCTGGACCGGGAGCGAATCCACTGTGCCACGAGACAGTCTTCCGGGAACGGACTACGAGACTGCTGAATCCGAACGATTGGTCGCAAACTGAATTGGAAGTAACAGTCAGTGGAGTGGAGGACGGACGATCCAACCGAGAGACGATTCTCCGAGCGAAACACAAAGCGGCACTCCGCCAGATGGAGGAAACAATCAGTCAGCTGCAGGCGAGGGCGGACGAAGCCGAAATGACTCTCGAATCCACACTCTACGACTTGGAGAGCGCTCGCTCAGAAAGTGATGCACTGCGTCGTGAACTCGAGACGCGCCAGCAGCAGCAAGCCGCCAAGATGACCAAGATGGATGCGGCGCGGGCCCAACGAGAAGAAGGGCACCGCAAGCGACTTCGAGAGAAGGAGGAAACCATCAGTCGCCTTCAGCGAGAAGCGAGCGAAGCAGAAGCGACGGCCGAATCCAAAAGCAGCGATTTGGGCCGCACTCGCTTAGAGTGTGTTGCATTGCACCGAGTTGTGACTGCGAAGGAGGAGGAGCAAGCCCAGCGAGAGTCGCAACACAATGCGGAACTCCGCCTGAAGGAGGAAACCGTCACTCAGATGCAAGAGAAAGCGAACGAAGCAACAACGCGGCTCGAATCCACACTCAACGACTTGAAGAGGGCTCGCTTAGAAAGTGATGCACTGCGGCGTGAACTCGAGAGCCACGGAAAGCAGCTGGAAGCCAAGATCGCCGCGATGAAGGCTGAACGAGAGGAGCGAGAGGCGGAGCATCAAAAGGGATCGATGCAGAGCGAGGAAAGCAGCCGTCTGATGCAGCAGGCAATGAAGGACATACAAACGCGGCTGGAATCCACATCGTGCGCTCTGGACAGCATTCGCTTAGAACGTGATGCACTGCAGCGTGAACTCGAGGCGTATCGGCAGGAGGATC
>JAURVW010000893.1 GCA_030655275.1 Solirubrobacteraceae bacterium | reverse complement strand
GCCACGCGCGAGGAGCACGATCACGACGAGCTGGAGTGCGGCAGAGACGACGCGGGCCGCGAGGGACCAGCCGATCTGGCGGCCGATCTTCGCGAGGGTGGAGCGGCGTACGGCGGTCTCAGGCATCGACGGGGGCCGGCTCCCACGTCCAGCGCTTGAGCGGCTGGTCGTAGCCCTCAGGCCAGGCGGCGGCGGCGGTCTCGAGGCGGCCGACGATCTCGTCGAGCATCGCGCGCGGGCCGTCGTAGTCGGCGGGGTCCATCACCGGGGAGATCGACAGGCGCTGGGTGGGGTGCGGCCCGTCGTCGGGCACGGGGTGTGCGCTGACCTGGACGACGGGGTAGCCGAACTTGTGGGCGATGTAGGCGATGCCGAACGCGCCGCGGACCTCGCGGCCCAGGAAGCTCATCTTCGTGTTCTCGGGCACGTCGGTGGCCAGGCCGAGCACGGCACCCTCGCCGAGCATCCGGACGAACCCCCTGACGCCGAGGTCGGCGTTGATCATGCCCGCGCCCGTCTGCATGCCGAGGCGGTACTGCTGCGCCATCCAGGCCGGTGCGGTGCCGTCGAACATCGTGGGCGTGACCACGGCCTGGCACGGGATGCCGTGGCGGTAGAGGGAGCCGAAGACGCCGTCGTAGAAGCCGTGGTGGGAGAAGCTGACCAGGACGCCACGCCCGTCGCCGCGGGCCTGGTGGAAGTGCTCGACACCGTCGACCTGCTGGTTCATCAGCAGCTCTGCGTGCCAGCGGGCCTCGCCGCGCCACTTCATCAGTCGGACGTAGCGCTCGGCGATCGCGTCGAGGTCGCTGTCGGGAGCCTGGACGCCGACCAGGAACTCCATCTGGCGGCGCGCGTCGGCCATCGCCGCGGGGCTCGCCAGCGCCTTGGCCGTACGCCGCCGCACCAGGGCGGGGACGGCGGCAGTCGGTGTCGCGAGGCGGACGGCCGTCTCGACCCGACCCTTCAATCCCATAGCCATGGAGGGATTGAACCAGCCGAGCGAGCCTGGCTTGTAGGTTTCCGCACATGCCGCACGCGGT
>JAURVW010000889.1 GCA_030655275.1 Solirubrobacteraceae bacterium | reverse complement strand
GCGGCTGCCGCGGCTGCGGCTGCGGCAGCCGCCTGCTGGGCCCGGTAGGCCGCCCCCGCCTGGTACTGGCGCTCGACCTCGGCGGTGGTGTCGTTGAGCGAGGCGAGCTGCGCCACGAGCTGGTCGCTGCGGCTCTGCGTGGCGGCGAGCTCGGCCTCGGCGGCCGACTGCGCATCCTCGGCGGCGGCCAGCGCCTCGCTCGCGGCCTGCGCGAGCCGGTCGCGCTCGGCCTTCGCCACCTCGGCCTGCCGGGTGAGCGCGTCGGCGGTGTTCTGGGCGGCCAGTGCCTGGTCGCGGATGCCCGAGGTCTGCTCGGTGAGCTTCGACATGGTGCCGAGGCGGTAGAGCAGCGACTCGGAGTCGTTCTGATCGAGGATGAGGTTGATGGTCGAGTCGCCGCCGGCGCGGTAGAGCTGGGCGACGAGCTTGCCCACCTGCGCGTTGGCGGCGTCGGCGCGCCCGGTGGCCTCGGCGGCCTGGGCCGTGAGGGTGTCGGCGTAGGAGCTCGCCGCCTGCTGGTCGTAGGTGGCGGTCAGGTACTCCTGGCCGCGCTGGAAGGCCTCGTTCGCGAGCTGGGCCGCTCGATCCTGATCGGCGGCGAGCAGGTTCTGGATGTTCTGCACCTCGGCGGCCTTGGACTGCGCGTTCGCCTTCGCCGCGTTCACCTGGTCCCAGGTGGGGTAGTCGTCGCGCACCACGGCGGCCGGGGCGGGCAGCGCGGCGGCCGAGGCGGTCAGCGCGGCAGCCGAGGCGGGAAGCGCGCTGGACGCCAGGAGGGCCGCGACGACGGCCGCGACGCCCCACGCTCTGGCGGAGTCGATCCACATGGCCTCCAGAGTATGTGACGAAAGTGAAAGTTGTGAAGAGCGTCCGCGCGCGTCCCGCTACGCTACGGCCATGGATTCGCTCGATCTCGACGGCTGGCACGACTTCGCGGCCGCCACGGCCGGGGTGGCGGGGGCGCTCGCCGGCCTCATCATCGTCGCCGTCTCCGTGAACGTGAAGCAGATCATCGAGGGCTCGGCGCTGCCCGCGCGGGCCGGCGCGACCATCGCCTCGATCGCCGTCATCCTGGTGTCGGCGATGGCCATGCTCATCCCGACCCAGCCGGCGCTGTGGCTCGGTCTCGAGATCGTCGGGTTCACCGTGGTGGCCCTGCTCTTCCAGGCGGATGCGGCGGTGCGCATCCTGCGCAGTCACGACAGCGGTTTGACCCTGGGTCGCAAGATCGGCACGATCGTGCTCGGCGTCGGTCAGTTCTCGGGCCTGCTCATCGGCGGCGCGCTGATCATGAGCGGAGACGCGAGCGGTGTCTTCCATGTCGCGGCCGGATTCATCGCGATCTTCATCGTCGCGATCGTGAACGCCTGGGTGCTCATGGTGGAAATCCTCCGCTGATTCGGAATAAACGCGCATGTCTATGCTTTTGTATTGACACGGGCCGCGTCAGCGCCTCGCCCCCGTCCCCGACTCATGAAGAGAGAAACCATGACTGACACCATCGAGATCCCCGGCTACAAGGCCGGCACCTGGACCGTCGACCCCTCGCACTCCGAGGTCGGCTTCAGCGTTCGCCACATGCTCATCAGCAAGGTCAAGGGCAAGTTCGAGAACTTCGACGCCACCTTCGTGACCGGTGAGAACCCGCTCGACACCAAGGTCACCGCGAAGGCCGACGTCGCCTCCGTCAACACCAACGACAAGAACCGCGACGGCCACCTCGCCACGAACGACTTCTTCGACGCTCCCAGCCACCCCGAGATCACCTTCGTGTCGACCGGCGTGCGCAACGTGGGCGGCGACTACAAGATCGACGGCGACCTCACCATCAAGGGCGTCACCAAGCCCGTCACCTTCGACTTCGAGTTCGGCGGCTTCGGCACCGACGCTTACGGCAACTACAAGGCCGGCTTCGAGGCCAAGACCGAGATCGACCGCAACGAGTTCGGCGTGAACTGGAACGCCGCGCTCGAGACCGGCGGCGTGCTGGTGGGCGACAAGGTCACCATCACCCTCGACGTGCAGGCCGTTCTGCAGCCGTAGTCCGTCGACTCGCCCCGCGCGAGTCCTCCACACCGACGGGCCGGTCCCGCGTTCTCCACAGATCGCGGCGCCGGCCCGTTCGTCGTCCCCGGACGCGCCGATCCTGGCTGCTTGACCACGCTCGTTCCCACGGTTGCGCACCGCCGCATCCCGCCTCTCCCGCCCACCTCGTCCGCCACACTCTTCGCCGACATCGAGTCGGTGCTCGGCTTCGTGCCGCACGGCAGCCTCGCCCTGCGCATCCGTCGACGACGACGCTCGTTCGCGGTGCTGAGGGTCGACCTCCCGCCGGCGGCCGAGCTGGCGAGGCCCCCGGTTCGTGAGCGCCTCGCACACACCGTGGCCGGGCTCCTCAGTCAGGTGCGCGGGGCGACCGCGGCCGACGTGGTGGTCTACCACCCGCCGGGGCCTGGGCTGGGGCCGGGGCCGGGTGACGCGCCGATGCCGCCGTCGGCGTCGCGCGTCGAGGGTGAGGTGACCGCGCACCTGGTCGGCACCCTCGCGGCCTGTCTCAGTGCCGCCGGGTTCGCGGTGCAGAGCGCGCACCGGGTGCGTGACGGCTGGTGGGCGCGTGTGCCGTGCCCGCCGGGCTCCGGCGATCCCTCAGGCACCTGGCTACCGCATGTGCCGGCGACGGGGGATCCGGGCGACCCGGCAGCGGGCGATCCGGCAACGGGTCGTCCCGCGACCGGCGGTCGCACGATCAGCAGTCCCGCGACCGGCGGTCGTGCGGCTGGCAGTCCCGCGACCGGCGGTCGTGCGGCTGGCAGTCCCGCGACCGGCGGTCGTGCGGCTGGGCGAGGAGGCGGC
>JAURVW010000884.1 GCA_030655275.1 Solirubrobacteraceae bacterium | reverse complement strand
CGTTCCACGTGTTCGCGCCGACGTGATGGTGGTAGCCACCGGCCGACATGAAGATCGCGGTGTCCATCGCGGCGATCAGGGAGAAGCCCACGACGTCCCGGTAAAACGCCTCGGCCTCGCGGGTCGACCCCACGTGCAGATGCAGGTGGCCCATGTCGACGCCGGTCGAGCGCTCACGGGTCGCCTGCCCCTGGGTGATCGACACGAGTGCCTCGACGTCGAGCGGCCGTGGACCGCCGTGCGCGAACTCCTCCATCATCGAGACCGGCCACTGGTCCTGGGGCCGGTCGGCTTCGAGCTCGAGCCCGTTGCCGTCCGGGTCCGGCAGGTAGAGCGCCTCATGGGTGCCGTGGTCGGAGAGGCCCTGAATCGGCGCGCGCGCCTCCGAGACCCGCCGGATCACGTGCGCGAGCTCCTCGCGCGGGTAGCGCAGGGCCACGTGGTAGAGCCCTGAGGTGCGCCGCGGGGCGCTGGCCCCGGGCGTCTCGACGAGCACGACGACCGGCTCGGCCCCTGCCGAACCCAGCGCGACCGCGGCCTCGTCGGTGTCGGTACGGCCGCTCCAAGACTCGGTGAGCCCGACGATGTTCTCGTAGAACGGGACCGACGCCTTGAGGTCGCTGACCGTCAGATGTACCGGGCCGAGTCGCGTCGCCTGGGGCAGGAGCGCGCTCGCGGCCGCCTCCGCGTAGTCGTGCGTGCGGACGTCGGTGCCAAGAGCCATGCGTCCATCGTGACACGCCCTGCGCGCACCATGGAGCGGGGACGCGCCCAATCGGACCGCGGTCCGTTTAGCGCCCTTCGGTTATTCGACGGCGGCAAGACGAGCCGCGAACACGTCGCTGAGCTCGACACGACCGACGGGTTCGGCCCAGCCGGCCAGGTCGACGTGCATCGACTCGTCGACGGTCACCGTCAGCTCGCCGCCATCGAGTTCGACGATCACCGGTGAGTCGCCGCCGTGGATCACGTGGGCGACGGCCGCCCCGGTCGCACCGGTGCCGGACGACATCGTCTCGCCCACCCCGCGCTCGAAGATCCGTGCCCGGATGCGGTTCGGCGCGAGCTGCGCGTACCAGGAGACGTTCGTGCGGTTCGGGAAGAGCGTGTGGTGCTCGATCCCCGGGCCGATCGCAGAGAGGTCGAGGCCTTGCAGCGCCTCGACCGAGCCCACGCGGATCGAGCACTGCGGGTTGCCGATCTTCACGTGCTGGAAGCGCCATTTGTGGCCGGCGGACTCCAGCTCGCCGATGCCCTCGGGGCCGCCGCCGGGAAAATCGGGTGAGCTCGTCTTGGCGCGGCCCATGTCGACGATGCACGAAGTCGCGCCCGTGATCGTCGGACGCAGCTCGCCGGCGATCGTCTCGATGGAGAACTGGTCGGCGTCGGTCCAGCCGCGGTGGCGCAGGTACATGATCGCTTCGCGGGCACCATTGCCGGAGAGCTCCGCCTCGCTGCCGTCCGGGTTGAAGATCTCGAGCTTTGCGACGAACCCGCGCTGCTCCGACGGACTCAGGACGAGGAGGCCATCCCCGCCGACGCCCGTGTGGCGGTTGCAGAGGATCCGCACCCGCTCGGGCGTCACGGGCCACGGCAGCTTCGCGGCTTCGGCGATCAGGTAGTCGTTGCCCAGTGCCTGCCAGCG
>JAURVW010000882.1 GCA_030655275.1 Solirubrobacteraceae bacterium | reverse complement strand
GACCAGACGATCTTCCAGGCGGTCGGGGCGCAGAGCATCCTCGACGAGTACCAGAGCTACGACAAGGCGCTCGACGTCTACTACCTGACCGTCGCGTACGCCTCGACGCTGCGCAACTGGCTGGACCCGACGGCGATCGGGATCGCGCGGTTCCTCTTCTACTTCCGCATCGTCGGGGTGGTCGCGTTCGAGCTCACCGCCGCGCGGCCGATCCTCGTGATCTTCCCGAACACGTTCGAGTACTTCTTCATCGCCTACGAGCTCATCCGGCTCTTCTGGGACCCCAACCGGCTGCCGCGACGGGTGCTGCTGGCGATCGCCGCCGCGATCTGGATCCTCATCAAGCTGCCGCAGGAGCTCTGGCTGCACGTCCTCGAGCTCGACGTCACCGACACGGTGCAGGACCACGTCTGGGTGGCGCCCGCCGTCGGGGCCGCGGCGATCGTGCTCCTGCTGGCCGCGGTCCCGTTCGTCCGTCGGCTCCCGCCCCCGGACCGCGAGGTGCACCTGGACGTCGACACCTACCTCGGCCGGCCGGCCTCCTCCGCGGTGCGCCCGCGCACGGACACCCGGGCGATCCTCAGCGTCGCGGTGCTCGAGAAGGTCCTGCTGATCTCGATGGTCGTCGTGATCTTCAGCCAGATCATCCCCGGGGTGAACGCGGGGGTCGTCCAGCTCTCGACGGGCGTGGCGACCGTCGTCGTCCTGAACTCCGTGGTCAGCCTCTGGCGGGTCCGGCACGGCTCGCGCTGGGCGTCGACCGCCGCGCAGTTCGGGGCGATGATGACGGTGAACCTCGCGATCGTCGGCGTGCTGCGGATCCTGCCGGAGCGCGGCGGCCGGGAGCCCGTGCCGACGGCGGACACGCTCGTCCTGCTGCTCCTGATCACGCTGATCATCACGCTCTACGACCGCTACCGGGTGATCGGGAACCTCTCGAAGGACGAGAGCCCCCTCACGCGGCACGGCCCGCCCGCGGCGGTGGCGTGAGCCGCGCGGTCACCTGGCTCGGCCACGCGACGGTCCGGCTCGACGTGCGCGGCGTCGGGCTGCTCACCGACCCGCTGCTGCGCGGCCGCGTCGCGCACCTCACCCGTCGGGTGCCGCTCCCGCCCCCAGAGGCGACCGCCGGCCTGGACGCCGTGCTGCTCTCCCACGTCCACCGCGACCACCTCGACCTGCCGAGCCTCCGCGCCCTCGGGCTGCCGATCGTGGCGCCGCGGG
>JAURVW010000881.1 GCA_030655275.1 Solirubrobacteraceae bacterium | reverse complement strand
TAAGCGGGCTTCTTCCTACAACAATCAAGGTGGTTCTTCACGGTTTCGGGCGCTTCAATTTGTAACCAAGTATGCTTCAACGGCGAGATGCAGTCTCATCTGGGAGGTACGCTTCGTCAGGGTCAGAACTAACCTGATTCTGGCGGAATACCGGACCATGTAGACTAGGTACAGCGAGACGTACACTCACCACTGTAGACACAACACCATCACTGCGTCATCGTCTGTGGCAATGGTGATGTCGGTCGGCGCCGAAGGTAAGCCTCCACTGCTTTTGTTGGGGTTGGTATCTCATCTTAGGGAAGATAGGTAACAACAAAGGGAGATAGAAAGAGAGAGAGAGATACAGGGTAACAAAAAGGAGAGATTTGAAGAGAAAGAGAGACAGCAGCCGAAGTGCATCTCCTACAACAACAAAAAGAAAAGATTCTTTTGCTTTACTTCACCTCATCGCTGTTGATCTCTCCTTACTTCAATGTTTCTCTTCTTGCTGCGTAACAGAGACTGCTTCAGGTTTCTCTGTTTAGTGGTAAGTCGACGCTCCCCGTTGCGAAACTCCAGCTGGAAGCGGAGCACCTCCTGGTGCACAGACATTCTCGGCGTTGGTCCGGCCACCTTGGTCCACCACTTGAAACTCCACGCGCTGGCCAACGGACAACGCACGGAAGCCATCGGCTTCAACTTGAAGGTCTCGGAAATGGACGAAATGCTCCTTCTTGTCACCGTCACCCTGAATGAATCCGTAGCGGCCCAACCAGGACACCACGGTTCCGGCGGATGTACCAACAACTCGGCGCGGCTGGCCGTTCGAGGCGTAAGGTGTTGCACCTCCCCGCCCAAAACCACCGGACGTTCCGCGGCCGCGTCCACCTTGAGGGGTGAAGCTTCCGCCTCGTTCACTCCCGCCGCGAGGTGCGAAGCTTCCGCCTCGTCCACCCCTGGGCGCGCTGGATGGAAGGAAGGTTCCCCCCGGGGCGCAAACATTCGCGCAATGAGTCCG
>JAURVW010000880.1 GCA_030655275.1 Solirubrobacteraceae bacterium | reverse complement strand
GAGGGCCGAGACCGTGTCGCCGATGAAGGCGTTGTCGGCACCTTCGTAGCCCGGGATGCTGAGATCCGCGTCGATCGCGGTGCCACGCAGCGGGTGGTCCTCGGTCGTGGGGCACGTCGACAAGGTGAGCCCCTCGACCTGCACCCGCCCCACGCGCGGCTCATCGCTGCCGGGAACGAGCGTGATCGTGATGGCGCTCCCCTTCGTGCCGCCTTCGATGTCGGCGGCCTTCGCGACGTAGGTTCCGGTCGGGATCGACGGGTCGTCGAACGAGGTACGGCCCGTGTTCTCCTCCACCTCGACCGGCTCGTCGATCACCAGGTCGTAGCCGTCGTTCAGATCGGGCCGCGAGATGTAGCCACACACGCGTTGGCGGCCGGGGTCGCCGGCGTAGCCGTTCTGCGCCCAGCGGAACCGGCCGGCGACGAACACGTTCATCGAGGCGAGTTCGTCGTTCGTGGTCATGATGCCGTCGTGGACGACCTTGCCGTCCGGGCAGGCGCGCCCGCCACGCATCAGGTGGGCCTTCACGATGAAGCCGCCGCCGCTGCCGATGCCCGACAGGCCCTTGCCGGTGGAGCCGTCGAGCATCACCGGGAACTTCACGCTGTCGACGACGGGATCCGGGAGGGTCACCTTCAGGCCGCGGGTCTCGTCGCCACCCTCCAAGACCTGCACGCCGCCGCGTGAGGTGCGGCCGCTCTTCGCGGCGTCCTGCACGGGAGCCTCGCGGTCGTCGTCGGAGGCGGCCCCGGCCGCGTCGACCGGGTCGGTGCCGAACGACTCGGCGGTGCGGCCGACATCGGCCGTCGGCGTGGACTCGTCGCGGTCGAGCGCGCCGATCGCGAACACCGCGCCGCCGACGATCATCGCCAGGACGACGACCGCCGAGAGCACGAGGAGCACCGGGCCGGCGCCGTCAGATCCCGGACGACCGGTCGGCTGCGTGAACGACGGGCGGCCGGGGTCGTGGAAGGGCTGCTTCTGGAAGGACGGACCGTTGCTCATGGCCGAGACCGTATGCCCGCCATGGCCTGAGGCCCAAGATTCGGGGGAGCGATCCCGTCCCCCACGCGGCGTCGTCAGACGTCGGCGGCCGCGACGTGCGTGCGGCCGGGGAACCGCAGCGATCCGTCGGCCTCGAGCCACGGGCGCACCTCGCGCTCGAGGTCTTCGGTGAGCTCGTCGCGCTCCTCGGGCGAGATCTCGCCGATGCGGGCGGCGAAGTCCGGGGAGAGATCGAGGCGCGCGTCCCACCAGTCGTCGAACGACGCGTATTCGAAGGTCATGTCGACCTGCTCGACGGTGATGTCGAAGAAACCGGCGTCCTCGAGGGCCGTGACGATCAGCGACGGATCCGCCCACGCGAACATCTGTGGTCCGGGGCGGGTCGGGTCGCCGGTGAGGCCGCGGTCGCCGAGTGCGGGCAGCGTGGCGCCGGTCCAGGGATTGTCCTCGTGGGACGTCCAGGCGGCGAGCGACACGCGGCCCCCGGGAGCCAGGACGCGGCGCGTCTCCTGGAGCGCTGAGACCGGATCGAGGAGCAGCATGTACCCCCAGCGGCAGAGCACGGCGTCGACGCAGGCGGTGTCGAACTTGAGCCCCTCGGCGAAGAGTTCCTTCACCTCGATGTGGTCGCTGCCCTTCACGCGGTCGCGCAGGCGGTCGAGCATCTTCGGGGCGGCGTCGCTCAGGACGACCGAGCCGGACGGGCCGACCTTCGCCGCCGCGACGAGACCGGTGTCGCCGAGCCCGGAGGCCAGTTCGAGCACGCGTTCACCCGGCTCCAGGCGGGCCAGCTCGACGATCCGCGAGGCGACGGGCGCCGCGGCACGGTCGAACGCCAGCTGCTGTCGGGCCCAGCCCTCGGCAGCCTGGTTCCAGCCCTTCACGAGGGCAGCGCGTTGATCCTGCGGCGGCATCGCCGAAGGAGTCTAGATGGCTTGGGCTAGGCCGGGGTCCGCAGACCGAGGCGGTCCGTGACCTCGCGAACCGAGGCGGCGCGGTTCATCGTGTAGAGGTGGAGCCCGGGAACGCCCATGCCGAGCAGCTCCTGGCTGAGCTCGACGGCGACGTCGATCCCGAGGGCGCGCGTGGCATCCGGGTCGCCGTCGACCTCGTCCATCCGGGCCGACAGCGCATCCGGGATCGCCGAGCCGTTCATCGCGGCCATGCGGCGCGTGCCGGCGACGCTGACGAACGGCATCACGCCCGGGATCATCGGGGTCCGCACGCCGAGGGCCTCGACGTCATCGACGAGCTCGGAGTAGTGCTGGGCATCGAAGAAGAACTGCGTCATGCCGAAGTCGGCGAGCTCGAGCTTGGCCGCGAGACGCTCGCGGTCCTCCTCGCGCGTCGCGGACCGCGGATGGAGCTCGGGGAAGGCGGCCACTCCGACGGCGAAGTCGCCGATCTCCCGGATGAGCGCGATGAGCTCGTCGGCGTAGACGAAGTCCCCGGCGTCGGTTCCGTCGGCCGGCGGATCACCCGCGAGGGCGAGGATGTTGCGCACGCCGGCGTTGCGGTAGCTCGTGACGAGATCGACGAGCTCGGAACGCGAGTGCCCGATCGCCGTGAGGTGCGGCATCGTCGGGAACGCATGCTCGCGATTGAGCCCCGTGACGATCTCCTGGGTCTGCTCGCGGGTACTGCCGAGCGCGCCGTACGTGACGGACGAGAACGACGGCGAGAGCTCGGCGAGGTCGCCAAAGGCCGTCTCGAATGCTTCGCGGCCGTCGTCGGTCTTGGGCGGGAAGAATTCGAAGGACAGCGTGGAACCGCTGCGCAGGAGGTCGTCGATGCGCTGCATGGGGAGGCAATGTACCGACCGGCCGGGGCGGCCGGAGAGGCGTCCGTCACGCCCGGCGCGTCCGATCGCGCAACTCCCGTGCCTCCGGGCCCGTCGAGCGGTTCGCAACGCGTCGCCCGCGGGTTCGCGACGGTTCGCTAGACCAGTTCGCGTCGGACGAGCTTGCCGGTCGGGGTGCGCGGCAGGGCGTCGACGACCGTGATGCGCTTGGGCACGGCGAACGGGGGCAGCAGGCGCCGCAGGGATTCGCGCAACCGCGGCTCGTCGAGGGTGTGGCCGGCGGCGAGCACGACCCGCGCCTCCACCTGTTCGCCCCACTCCGGATGGTCGACGCCGAGGGCGGCCGCATCGAGCACGCCCGGCTGGGCCAGGAGGTGGGCCTCGACCTCGGTCGGCGCGACGTTCTCACCACCCGTGACGATCGTCTCCGCGATCCGTCCGACCACCGCGAACCCGCCCTCGGGCAGCCTCCGGCCGCGGTCGCCGGTCGCCAGCCAGCCGTCGTCGCCGGCCGTGCCCAGCGCCAGCGTGGGTCCGCGCACGAGGAGCTCGTCGGAGGTGTCCGGGCCGTCGCCCGAGGTCGTGCGGGCCGAGTCTGCGCCCTCGACCTCACCGCGCAACGCCACGCGCGTGCAGAAGAGCGGTCGGCCGCGCGTGAGCACCTGCGAGCAGGCCTCGCTGAGCCCGTACGTGGAGGCGACCGCGATCCCGGCCGCGTCGGCGCGCTCGAGCAGTTCCGGCGGGATGGGCGCGCCGCCGAGCAGCACGAGGCGCAGGTTCGGCGGGCGGTCGAGGCCGGCGTCGAGGAGGCGCCCGAGGGTCGTGGGGACGACGGAGGTGATCGTCGCCTCGCCGAACTGCAGCATCGACACCTGTTCCTCGAGTTCGAACCGCGAGCGCAGCAGCGCCGTGGTGCAGCCGATCGCCGACCGGATCAGCACCGTGAGCCCGCCGACGTGCGACACGGGCATCCCGCTGAGCCAGCGCTCCTCGGGTGGCTGGCCGAGCGCGACGGCCGATCCGATCGCGTTCCAGAGCAGCGCGCCGCGGCTCAGGAGCACGGGCGTGCCCGGGCCGGTCGTTCCCGAGGTGGTGAGCCGCACCGCCGGGGTGTCGGCGTCGGCGCCGGAGCCGGCCAGCGGCCGCGAACCACCGGCGGCAAAGGCCGGGACGTCGCGCTGCAGGGCCTTTCTGACCGCATGCTCGACGGCGACCGGCTCGAGCCTCGCCGCGCAGCCGGCCGTCCGCTCGGCCCGCCGCTCGGCGGGAAGGCGCAGGTCGTCGGGGACGGCGACGAGGCCGGCCATCAGGCAGGCGTGGAGCGAGACCGCGAACCGCGAACCGGCCGGCAGGGCGAGCGCGACCTCGTCGCCCGGCGCGAGTCCG
>JAURVW010000879.1 GCA_030655275.1 Solirubrobacteraceae bacterium | reverse complement strand
AGATCTCGTGGCGGATGGGCGGCATGATCGCGGCCGTCGGCTCGATCCTGCTCACCCCGTGGAACTGGTACTCCGACCCGGAGGCCATCTTCTGGACGCTCGGCATGCTCGGCGCGCTCATCGGGCCGCTGTTCGGGATCTTGATCGCCGACTACTACGTGATCCGCAAGCAGAAGGTGGACGTCGACGCGCTGTTCACGCTCAGCCCGGAGGGCGAGTACTTCTACAGCAAGGGCTACAACATGGCGGCCGTGAAGGCGGTCATCTTCGCCGGGGCGATCTCGATCGCGTCGGTGGTGATCCCGAAGCTCGGCGACGTGGTGACGTGGCTGCCCGACTACAGCTGGTTCATCGGCTGCGGCGTCGGGTTCGCCGCCTACTACGTGCTCGCGCTGCGGGCCAACGTGGCCGGATCCGCCGATGCGAAGGCCGCCGAGAAGGTTGCGGCCTAACCCATGCTGATCAAGGTCATCAACCCCAACACGACGCGGGCGATGACCGAGACCATCGGCGAGTGCGCCCGGTCCGTCGCCGGACCGGGCGTCTCGATCGACGCGGTGAGTCCGGCGACGGGCCCCGTCTCGATCGAGAGCCACTTCGACGACGCGATGAGCGTCCCCGGGGTCTTGGAGGAGGTCGCCGCGGGCGAGCTCGCGGGCGTCGACGCCTACGTGATCGCGTGCTTCGGAGACCCCGGGCTGCTCGCGGCCCGTGAGGTGGCGGTCGGTCCCGTGATCGGCATCGCCGAGGCGGCGATGCGCACGGCGGCCTACCTCGGGCGCGGGTTCAGCGTGGTCACGACGCTCGAGCGCACGGTGGGCCACACCTGGGACCTCGCGTCGCACTACGGCCTTCGGGCGCAGTGTCGCGGGGTGCATGCGACGGGCATTCCCGTCGTCGAGCTCGAGACCGACCCGGACGCCTACGCGAAGGTGCTCGCCGCGTCGCTCGCGGCCCTGGACGAGGACGGCTCGGACGCGATCGTGCTCGGCTGCGCCGGTATGGCCGACCTCTGCGCCCGGCTCGGGGCCGACCTCGGGGTGCCCGTCGTCGACGGCGTGGCCGCCGCGACGCTGACCGCGCAGTCGCTCGTCACGATGGGGCTGGCGACCGGAAAACGCGGCGAGTTCGCGTACCCGCCCGAGAAGGCGGTGAGGGTGTAGAGGGCGTCGACTTCCATGTCGGTGTCGGAGGCGCATGGTCGCCCAGGACCTGCAACGCTGCGCGAACGCGCCATGGTGCCCCCGCCCGACAACGACGCCCCGGCCGCCCTCGGGCGGCCCACGCTGCGGACCGTCGCCGACGACACCGGCCTGAGCGTGTCGACCGTCTCCCGAGCGCTGCGTCGGCCCGCCGACAGCAACGCCACGGCGGCGCTCGTGCACCGCGCCGCACAGCGGCTCGGGTATCTCCCGGACCCCGTCGCCGCGAGTCTGCGCACCCGCCGATCGGGCGTGATCGGGATGGTCGCCCATTCGCTCACCGACATCGTCCAGGCGATCATCTACGAGCAGGTCGACCAGGTCGCCGTCGCCTCCGGCTTCGACGTGCTCGTGGCCGCCACGAAGGACGATCCGGCGGCCCAGCGCGACCGCGTGAACCTCCTGGTCTCGCGTCGCGTCGACGGGCTGATCATCGCCGACGCCCATCGCGATGCCGCCTACGCCGACTGGGTCGCCACGCTCGGCGTGCCCTACGTGCTCGTGATGCGCAACGCGCCCGGGCACCCCGCGATGGTGTGCGACGACGAGGCCGGCGGACGGCTCGTCGGCGAGCACCTGATCGCCCAGGGTCACCGCGAGCTGGCGCTGCTCACCGGCCCCGACTACTCGGCGGTGTCGTTCGACCGCGCCCGCGGGTTCCGGGCGGCCCTCGCCGACCACGGGCTCGCGGTGTCCGAGCAGCTGACGGAGTTCGGTGGGCTCCACACGGCGAGCGGTCAGGCGGGCATGGAGCGGCTGCTGGGCCGCAGCCGCGAGTTCACCGCGGTGTTCTGCTGCGGCAACGACTTCGCCGCGTTCGGCGCCGTGAGCGCGCTGCAGACCGCCGGGCTCGCCCCCGGGCAGGACGTGGCGGTGGTCGGGTTCAACGACGTGGCGGCCGCGACGCCGCTGGGTCTCACGACCGTGAGCTCGCCGCAGGCCGAACTCGGTGAGCTGGCGGCCCGCGCGCTGCTGGGGGCGATCGAGGGCGTGCCGCCGGTGGGCGTCGTGCGCGAGCCGACGCTGGTGGTGCGGGCATCGAGTTCGACCCCGCTGGCCCAGATGCGCAGCAGCCGGTAACGCGTCGCGGCTCTGGGGGCCGATGGCCAAGACGGCCTCAGGCCGGTCGCTCGGGGCCGCCTGCGCAGAGTTGGCGCGCTCTCTGCGCCGTTCTGCAACGAATCGAACGGGTGTTCGTCCGGAGGGTGCGTTACAACCCACTGGTGCTCCTGGAACTGCGTGTCGAGAACCTCGTGCTCATCGAGCGCGCCGAGCTTCGGCTCGGGCCTGGCCTGAACGTCATCACGGGCGAGACGGGGGCCGGCAAGACGATGCTCGCGAGCGCGCTCGACCTGCTGCTCGGCGGCCGGTCGAAGCAGTCGCTCGTGCGCACGGGCGCCAGCGAGGCCTACGTCGAAGGCGTCTTCGAGCTCAGCGACGCCCTGCGCAAGGCGCTCGACGACCGCATCCCGTCCGATGCCGAGGAGCTCGTGCTGGCCCGGCGGATCACCGCCGAGGGCCGCACCCGCGCCTACGTGGCCGGACGCACCGCCACGGCGACGGAGCTGCGCGAGACCGCCGAACTGCTCATCGCCTTCACCGGCCAGCACGAGCACCGCCGTCTCGTCGAACCACGGGCGCAACTCGAGCTCGTCGACGCGGCGGCGGGGCCGAGCCAGCCGGCCCGGCTCGCCGCGGCAGCGGCCGCACACGACGCGGTTCGCGAGGCGCAGCTACGGCTGACCGAACTCGACGAGCGGGCGGCGGAGCGCGAGCGCCAGGTCGACGTTGCGCGGTACGAGCTCGAGGAGATCGAGCGGATCGCCCCGCAGCCGGGAGAGGCGGAGGAGCTCACGGGGCAGCGTGAGCGGCTGCGTCACCTCGAGAAGCTGCGCGCCGCGGCGGCTGCGGGCGCGGAATCGATCGATGCCGACGAGGCCGACGCCCGCGGCATCGGCTCACTCTCGGCGTCGGCGCTGGTCGAACTCGAAGCCGCGGAGCGGGTCGACGAGACCCTCGATCCGTTGATCGAGCGGTATCGCAGTGCCTCGATCGAACTGGCCGACCTCGCCATGGAGTTTCGCTCCTACCTGGCCGATCTCGACGGCGAGCCCGGTGGTCTGGAGACCGTCGAGGTGCGGCTCGCGGAGCTCGACCGGGCGCTGCGCAAGTACGGCGGCACGACGGAGGCCGTGCTCGCGCACGCCGAGTCCTGTCAGGCGCTGCTCGAGGAACTCGGCGACGTCGACGCCACGCGGGAACGGTTGACCGACGAGCTGGGGCGGGCGGAGGGCGTGCGCGACAAGGCCGCGGCCGCGCTCACGAAGGCCCGAAAGAGCGCCGCGAAGTCGCTCGCCGCGGGGGTCCGCGAGCGCCTCGCGCGCCTCGCGATGGAGGCCGCCGACTTCGAGATCGCCGTGAACCCGGCGGCGCCCGGGCCGATGGGCTCGGATGCCGTCGAGTTCGTCCTGCAGGCCAACCCGGGTGCTCCGGCCGCGCCGATCCGCGACGTCGCCTCGGGCGGCGAGCTGTCTCGCGTCCTGCTGGCGCTGGTCGGGGCGGCCGGCGGCGGCGCCGAGACGACCTACGTCCTCGACGAGATCGATGCCGGTATCGGCGGACGCACCGCCGCGGCGCTGGGCGCCGAGCTCCAGCACCTCGCGAGCGGCCGACAGGTCCTCTGCATCACCCACCTGCCGCAGGTCGCGGCCCTCGCCGATCACCACTCGACGATCGTCAAGGAGGTCGGCAAGACCGACACCCGGACGACCATCCGACCCCTCGCGGGGGACGCCGTCACGGCCGAGTTGGTGCGCATGCTCGGCGCGGAGGACGACGACACCGCCGCACTCCAACATGCAGAAGGCCTGCGTGCTGCGGCCATCCGTACCCCGGCCGGGTCACCTGCCGGGTCGTGATCTAGGATTGACTTCCGTGCCGTCGCAAAACTCTCGCCCCGACACTCGCTACATCTTCGTGACGGGAGGTGTGGTGTCGTCGCTCGGGAAGGGCATCGCCGCCGCCTCGATCGGGCGTTTGCTGGTGAGTCGCGGGATCACCGTCGCGATCCAGAAGTTCGACCCGTACATCAACGTCGACCCGGGCACGATGTCGCCGTACCAGCACGGTGAGGTCTTCGTCACGGAAGACGGGGCCGAGACCGATCTCGACCTCGGCCACTACGAGCGTTTCACCGGTGCCAACACGTCGCGGGCGTCGAACGTCACCGCCGGTGGCATCTACAACTCGGTGATCCGGCGCGAGCGCCGCGGCGACTACCTCGGTGGCACCGTGCAGGTCGTCCCGCACATCACCGACGAGATCAAGAACCGCATCCGCCTGATCGGCGAGACCACCGACGTCGACGTCGTGATCACCGAGATCGGCGGCACCGTCGGCGACATCGAGTCGCTGCCGTTCCTCGAGGCGATCCGCCAGTTCCCGGTCGAGGTCGGCCGCCGGAACTGCATGTTCCTGCACCTCACCCTCGTCCCGTACATCGGCCACGCCGGTGAGCTCAAGACGAAGCCGACGCAGCACTCCGTCAACGAGCTGCGTCGCATCGGCATCGCGCCCGACATGCTCCTGCTGCGCGCCGCCACCGACCTGCCCGACGGCATCGCGAAGAAGATCGCGCTGTTCGCGTCGGTCCCGGTCGAGAGCGTCATCACGGCCCTCGACGTCGACTCGATCTACAAGGTGCCGCTGCACTACCGCCGCCAGGCCGTCGACGACGTGATCCTCGACCACTTCGGTCTCGAGGCGCCCCCGGCCGACCTCCGCAGCTGGGAAGAGCTGATCGCCCGCATCGACGGCGCGACGGATGTCGTGAAGATCGCCCTTGTCGGCAAGTACATCCAGCTCGAGGACGCTTACCTCTCGGTCGCGGAGTCGCTGCGTCACGCCGGTTGGAAGCACGGCGCGCGCGTCGAGATCGACTGGGTCGACTCCGAGCTCATCACGAGCCTGCAGGATGCCTCCGATCGCCTCTCCGACGCCGACGGCATCCTCATCCCGGGCGGCTTCGGCGGCCGCGGGGTGGAGGGCAAGATCTACGCCGCGCAGTTCGCCCGCGAGGAGCGCGTGCCGTACCTGGGCATCTGCCTCGGCATGCAGATCGCCGTCGCGGAGTTCGCTCGCAACGTCGCCGGCATGGAGGGCGCGAACTCGACCGAGTTCGATCCCGAGACGCCCTTCCCGGTGATCGACCTCCTGCCGGAGCAAAAGGAGGTCGCCGATCTCGGCGGCACCATGCGCCTCGGCGCCGATCCGGTCAAGCTCCACGAGGGCACGAAGATCCGCGAGATGTACGGCGAGTCGATCGCGTACGAGCGCCACCGTCACCGTTACGAGGTCAACCTCTACCTGCGCAAGCGGCTCGAGGCGGCCGGCCTGATCGTCGGCGGCACGTCCCCGGACGAGCGCCTCGTCGAAGCGATCGAGCTCACCGACCACCCGTTCTACGTCGCCGCGCAGTACCACCCCGAGTTCAAGACGCGCCCTGAGCGCCCCTCGCCGCTGTTCGACGGGTTCATCACCGCGGCCCTCAGCCACGGCGGCACCGCCACCAGCGCCGCGCGCGTCACCAGCGAGCAGTCGGCCTAACCCCGCGATGGGCGAGGCCGAGCACCCGCGTCCCGTTGCGGAAGCGGCGAGCGCACGGCTCGACGTCCGGATCGAGCCGCGGGGCCCGGCGGCCGAACGCGGCATCGCCAAGCTGGTCGCCTCGGGCGTCGCCGCGCGCGACCTCGAGGCCGAGCTCGGCGCGCCGGCGGCGACCGCCACCGGCCTCACCGACGGCGAAGCCGTCATCGGCCTGCTCGTCGAAGCTGCTGCCCTCGCCCTCGACGACACCGACCTGCACCTGACGATCCAGCGGCGATGAACGTCGCCCGGGCGGGCCTCGCGCACGATGCCGCCGTCGAGGACCTCCTCGCCTGGTTGACCGTCGAGCGCGGTCGCTCCCAGAACACCATCGCCGCCTATCGCGCCGACCTCGACCGGCTCGGCGCCGGGCTGATCGAGGCGGGCGTCGCACCCCTCGACGCCACCCACGGCGACCTCGCCGCCTACCTCGGGGCGCTCGCCGAGGACGGCAAGAGCGTCGCCACGCTGCGGCGCCACACCGCGTCGATCCGCCAGCTCTACGGCTTTCTCGTCGCCGAAGGCCGGATCGCGAAGGACCCCACCGTCGATCTGCGTCCCCCGCGCGAGCGGCGCGCTGCTCCCGAGGCGCTCACGCGCGACGAGACGTCTTCCCTCCTGGCCGCCGTCCACGGCGATGCGCCGCTCGCGCTCCGCGACCGCGTGATGCTCGAGATCCTCTACGCCAGTGGCCTGCGCGTCTCGGAGCTCGTCAATCTCGAGCTGCGCAACGTCGACCTCGAGGAGCGCCTCCTGCTCGTGCGCGGCAAAGGCGACAAGGAACGTCTCGTGCCGTTCGGCAGCGCCGCGCTCTCCGCGATCCGCGCCTGGCTGCTCGACGGTCGCCCAGCGCTGCTGCGAGACCGGAACCAGCCGTGGCTCGTGCTCAACCACCGCGGCGGGCGGATCAGCCGTCAGTCGGTCCACGCCGTCGTCCAGGCGGCGGGGGAGCGGGCCGGGATCGCGCACGAGGTCGGCCCGCACGCGCTGCGCCACACGTTCGCGACGCACCTCCTCGCAGGCGGTTGCGACCTGCGCGTCCTGCAGGAGATGCTCGGTCATGCCAGCGTCGCCACCACGCAGATCTACACGCACGTCTCGGCCGATCACCTCCGCGAGGCATACCTCGGCGCACACCCCCGGGCGAAGGTCGACCCGGCGCCGCCCGTCCTGCGATGATCTCGGCCGTGCGTCGCGTCCTGCTCACCTCCGCACTCGTGCTGTCCACCGGCGTCGCCGCCTGTGGCGCCGGCCCGACGCCGGAGCCGAGCGTCGGACGCCCGGCGCTCGACCCCAGCGGCGAACCGTTCGCCTTCCCGACCGGCGGCTCGATCGACATGCCCGCGTCCTGGACCATCACCGCGGGACCCGCGGGCGGGCCCGAAGTCGTCCGCGCGACCTCCGGCCAAGGGGCGATCACCGTCTGGCGCTATCCGCGCACCGAACCGCTGCCGGTCACCCGCCGCGACCTGCGCAACACGCGCCGCAGTCTTCGCGCCGCCGTGAAGGCCCGCGACCCCGACTTCAAGTTCACCTCAGCGCTCCTGCGGCGTCTCCCCGAGCCGGGCATCGAGATCGCCGGGGTCGCGAAGATCGCTGGCGCCAACCGCTCGGTCCGGTCGCTGCACGTCTACGCCAACGCGACCGAGACCGTGGTCGACTGCATCGGCCCGCTCGGCGACGCCGCCGCCTACACCGAGACCATCTGCGGTCCGGTGATCCGCTCGCTCAAGCTGAGCTAGGCGGCAGCCCCAACGCCGGCTCGGCGAGACCCGGCTCGGCGAGACCCGGCCCGGCGAGACCCGGCCCGGCGCGACCCGGCGCCGAAGTCCTCGATCCTCGTTGGGTCACCCGCAACGACGAACGCCGGGCCCTGAGGCCCGGCGTCGTGGTGCGACCCGGAGGTCGCGAGATGCGATCGCGCGGCGTTCGGCCAGCGCGAGGCTAGAAGCTGCGCCTAGGAGCGGCGGTACGGGTCGACCATGACGGAGTCGATGGTCACGCCGAGGTTGGCCAAGGGGGAGGCGACGGTGGCGAAGCCGCCGGCCATCACCTGGGTGACGATGTTCGGACCGGCGACGGTGATGCCCGTGAGCCGGATCTGAACGGTTGCTGCCTGGCCCCTGAGCGGGATGAGCGTGGCCAGCGGGCTCTTGGGTGAGACCTGCCACTTCGACGGGGTGATCGAGGCGTTCTGCGAGGAGAAGAGCTGCGTCGACTTGACGCCCGTGGTCGTGGTGTACGTCACGGTGGCGAGGAAGCCCGTCATGCCGACGGAGTCGACCTTGTAGGCGAAGCGGAAGTGCGGGTTGGTCTCGTCGATGCAGAACTTCGGCGAGATGGCCGAGCTTCCGACCGGGACGACGAGCGAGCGCTTGCCGGTCGCGACACCGAGGTTCTCGTTGCCGTTGACGACCCTGGCGGCGCCGGTGAGGGTCCAATTCGCGGCACCCGCTTCGAAGCTGCCGCCCGGAGCCACCGAGTAGTCGGCCTGGTCCCCGTCGATCTTGGAGAAGGCCTTCGACACCGGCAGTGCCGTGCAGGCCTGGCTCACGGCGAAGTCCTCACGAGCCACGCCGGCGCTGGCCGTGGCGGCACAGAACGGGGCGAGCGTTGCGATGAAGAGCGCGCCGGTGAGGACGGAGCGGGAGGTGGGGAGAGACATCCGAGGGGACCTTGAGACGAGGCGGGAAGGGAAGTTGGGTGGGGTATCGGTCGGCCGGACGTCCCTACCGACCGGAAAAAGGTATGTGCGACCGCTGTCTCAGTACTTCCTTGGCGACGCTCGGTCCGTTTCTGGGGAAATAGCTGCAAAAGAGGTTTTTAGAGGGACTATGCAAAGACTCGCGTCTGGCTCGATCTGGACGTTTCGCCGCGCTCCCGGGGTGTCCTGATGACCTCGGCGGGCGACCGCCCATACGCCTCGGTCGACCGGATGGACGGTGCCCGGGGCCGGGGCGACGCCGGGGCTCCTCCGAGACGCGTAGCGTGGAAGGCGATGCCCGAGTTGCCCGAGGTCGAGACCGTCCGCCGCCAGCTGGCACCGCACGTCGAAGGGCGCGAGATCAGCGCCGTGCGGATCGACGACCCTCGCTGGTGCGCCCCGCAGGACGCAGGCGAAGTGGAGGAGCGACTCACCGGCCGGCGGGTCGAATCCCTCGCGCGGCGCGGAAAGCACCTGATCCTTGCAGTCGACGACGGGCAGCAGCTGCTCATGCACCTGCGGATGACCGGGATCATCCTCTGGGAGCCCGAGGAGGGCGCGCCCTACGAACGCGTGCGGATCTTCCTCGACGACGAGTACGCGATCGCCTTCTGCGACCCACGTCGCTTCGGGACCGGACTTCTGCTCCCGACCGCCGCGGAGCGCGACGCCTACCTGGATGCGCGTCTCGGTCCGGAGCCGCTCGACTCCGCGGCCTTCACCGACGACGTCCTGCGCGAAGTACTGCGCGGGCGCGACGCGCCCGTGAAGGGCCTGCTCCTCGACCAGGCGAAGATCGCCGGGATCGGCAACATCTACGCCGACGAGTCGCTCTTCCGTGCGGGCATCCACCCGGCGCGCCCCGGTCGGCTCGTGAAGACCACGCAGATCGCACCCCTCCGCGCGGGGATCGTCGAGTCGCTCGAGCTCGGCATCGCCTCGGGTGGTGCCTCGATCGACGACTTCCGTCACCTCGACGGCGCCCAGGGCAGCTTCCAGAACGACTTCCTGGTGCACCGACGCGCCGGCGAACCCTGCCCGGACTGCGGCCACGAGATCACGAAGCTCGTCGTCGCCGGTCGCGGGACGTACGTGTGCGAGGTCTGTCAGCCGCCGCCCCGGCGCCTGCCGCGCTCGGCGAAGCCCGTGAAGAGCAAACGCAACGGGCCGATCCAGAGTGACGTGAAGCGCCGCTGACCCCGGTACCGCCTGGCCCGCCGGACCGGGCGGCGGGGCTCGGCGTCAGGCGCCGAGCAGCTCCTTGAGCTTGCCTGACTTGTCGGCCGCGGCCGTCTCGGTGTAGCCGCCGACGAGTTCGCCGTCGATGAACACCTGCGGCAGCGTGAACATGCCGGTGCGAGCGCTCAGATCGGAGATCCCGGCCGCGTCGCCCGTGAGGTCGATCTTCTCGTACGGGATGTCGCGGGACTGCAGCAGGCGCTCGACCTGCACGCAGTACGGGCACGGAACTTTGGAGTAGACGACGACTTCGGCCATACACAAAGGATAGTGGGCGTCGCTTACGATCCGGGGCGGGCGCCACGAAGGTGACGCGGGTGCCCCGCAGTAGCGTGGAGCGGGCCGTGCCAGGACCGCTCCAGACCGAGGCCGTCGTCCTGCGCGCGATGAAATACGGCGAGGCCGATCGGATCCTCCACGTCTTCACCCCGGACCACGGTCGGCGCTCCGTGATCGCGCGGGGCGCGCGCCGGCCCAAGAGCAAGCTCGGCGGTCGGCTCGAGCCCCCGTCGCACGTCGACCTCCAGCTCCAGGTGGGGCGGGGCGACATCGCGACGGTGACCGGCGTGTCGACGATCGCCGCGCTGCCACGGTTGCGCGAGCGCCTCGACTCGATCGACGCCGCGATGATCGCCTGCGACGACGTCGGCCGGCTCTTCGGCGACG
>JAURVW010000878.1 GCA_030655275.1 Solirubrobacteraceae bacterium | reverse complement strand
CGAGGGCGACGCGACGGCGCTGCCCGACGGAGAGCTCGCCGACGTGGCGGCGCAGGTCGGCGTCGCGCAGCAGGCCGGTCGCGCGGATCGCCTCGAGGAGTTCGCCCGGCTCCGTGGGCACGCCCGGGGCGCGGGCGATCGCCGACAGCGTGAGGAGGTCGCGGTCGAGGTCGTCCTCCTGGGTGAGGTAGCCGACCCGCCCGGTCTCGTGGAGCTCGACCGAGCCAGCGGTCGGCTCGATGCGGCCGGCGAGGAGGGCGAGCAGCGACGACTTGCCCGAACCGTTCGGGCCGCGCAGGAGCAGGCGGCTCCCCGGTTCGAGGTGGATCCGCTGGCCGGGACCGAGCGCGGTGCGGCCCTCGAGTCGCAGGCCCTGGGCGGAGAGCAGCGTTGCGCCGAGCTTTCCGCCGGAGTCCTCCAGGGTGAAGCGCAGGGGTTCGGGCGGCGCGGGGACGAGGTCGCGTTTGGCCTTGTCGAGACGCTTCGCGAACTCGGCGACGGGGTTGACGATCTTCGACTCGCGGCCGTGCTTGCTCGAGCCCTTGCTCGGGCTGGGGGCACGGCTCGCTTTCTCGCGGGCGTCGTCGAGTCGTTCGGTCAGCGACTCGATCCGCTTCACGCCCTCGGCGCGCTTCTCCCGCCAGCGCTCGAGCTTGTTCGCGCGCGCCGCGCGGTACTCGGGGTAGGTGCCGGTGAAGCGCTGACCGCCGCCGTCGGCGTTGGGGTCGAGGTCGTAGAGGCCGGTCGCGACGGCGTCGAGCAGCCAGCGGTCGTGGGTCACGAGCACGGTGATGCCGGCGTGCGCGAGAAGGCGCTCGGCGAGGCGGTCGAGGGCGGCGTCGTCGAGGTGGTTGCTCGGCTCGTCCAGCAGGACGGTGCCGGCCGGATCGAAGAGTGCGGCCGCCAGCCTGAGCCGGTACCGCTGCCCGGCCGAGAGCTCCGCCAGCGGGGTGTGCGGAGCGAAGTCCGCGCCGAAGGTGACGGCGAGCTCGTCGAAGCGACGTTCGGCATCCCAGGCCGCGAACCGCTCGGCGTCGGCGAGGGCGTCCTCGTAGGCGGCGACGAGGGCGGCGTGGGTGTGGGGGGCGTCGACGGAAACGTCGAGGCCCGCGGGGTCGCTCGTCGCCGGACGACCGGTGGAGGAGGCGGCGCCCAGGGCCTCGGCCGCGGCGTCGAGGGCGTCGATCGCGGCCTGCGCCCGGCCGAGGGCCTGATCGCGGAGATCGCCGACCCGGTCGCCATCGGCCGCCGACAACTCCTGCTCGACGAGCGTGCGGCCCGTGGTCGCGATCACCGTGCCGGCGTCGGGCTCGAGGGTGCCGGCGAGCAGGCGAAGGAGGGTCGACTTGCCGGCGCCGTTGTCGCCGATCACCGCGAGCCGTTGCCCGGGGGTGACGGTGAGGGAGACGCCATCGAGCACCGTCCGCCGTCCGAAGGTCTTCACGATGCCGCGCGCCGCGAGATGGGCGGTGCGGCGCTCAGCCCGCGTGAGCGTCTCGCCCGGGGTCGTGGCGTGCGCGATCGACGCCGGGATGGGCGGGGCGCTTGAGGCTGGGCCGTCCATCGCCTCATCACGGTAGCGCGGGTGGTCGCTCGCTGATCGCCTGTGCACCCCAGCGCTCCGGAAGTTCGACCGGCCTCGACGTGCCCCATCGTGCCGAACGTCGAGATTCACCCCCTCCAGAGGGGGTAATCCGACGTTCGGCCCCCAGGGACGCTGAGCTGGCTGCCGCGTCGACTCCGCAGCCAGCGCTGAGCTGACGGCCGCGTCGACCCTCCTTCCGTCGACGACCTCCCCTCGTCCTCGGATTAATGTGATATCACTTTGATAGACACTCGTTCGTCCAATCCGAGGGGGATTCCATGACGACCCAGATCCAGCCACCACCGACTCCCGCCGACCCGTCGACGACGGTCGCGATGCCCGCGCCGAAGGTGGTCGAACGACCCGCGAAGGATCGCTCCGGCTGGCAGATGCTCGGGGTTGCCGCCGCAACGTTCATCCTGGGATTCGTCGCGCTCGGCTTCGGTGCGGGCGCCGACGGTGACGGCACCGTGGCGCTGTTCTCGGTCCTCGGGATCGGGCTGCTCATCGGCTCGGTCGTGATCCTCGGTGGGCTCACGCCCGTCGCTCCGGGGCGGGCCCGCGTCGTCCAGCTGCTCGGCCGCTACCACGGCACCATCCGCGAGGACGGCCTGCGATGGGTGAACCCGATCACCGTCCGCAAGACCGTCTCGACGCGCATCCGCAACCACGAGACGGGCGTCGCGAAGGTCAACGACGCGGGCGGCAGCCCGATCGAGATCGCGGCCGTCGTGGTGTGGCAGGTCGAGGACACCGCCCGCGCGAGCTTCGAGGTCGACGACTTCGTCGAGTTCGTCGCGATCCAGACCGAGACGGCCGTCCGCCACATCGCCAACTCCTACCCGTACGACACCGACGACTCGGGCGGGGTGCTCTCCCTGCGCGACAACGCCGACGAGATCACGTCGAAGCTGTCGGAGGAGATCGCTGCGCGCGTCGAGTCGGCGGGGGTGCGGATCGTCGAGTCGCGGCTCACCCGTCTGGCCTACGCCCCCGAGATCGCCCAGGCGATGCTGCGTCGCCAGCAGGCCGGTGCCGTCGTCGCGGCCCGCCGCCAGATCGTCAACGGGGCCGTCGGGATGGGCGAGATGGCCCTCGACCAGTTGGCCGAGAAGAACGTCGTCGAGCTCGACGAGGAGCGCAAGGCCACCATGGTGAGCAACCTGCTCGTCGTACTCTGCGGCGACCGCGACGCCCAGCCCGTGGTCAACACCGGCTCGCTCTACCAGTAGGCCGCGGGCCCGCTGAACTCGCGCGATGCCCCCGGAGCGCAAGAAGATCCTGCTACGGCTCGACCCGCAGGTCCACGACGCCCTCGCGCGCTGGGCCGGCGACGAGCTGCGCAGCACCAACGCCCAGATCGAGTTCCTGCTCCGGCGCGCCCTGCAGGACGCGGGGCGCATGCCCCAGGGCGCCGACCAGATCAGAAGGCCGGGGCGCCCGGCGAAGGACGACTGAGGCCGTCGGCGAACGACGGCCCGGCGCCTCAGCCCATGCCGAACCGGACGTTCACGAGGAAGAAGAGGCCGATCGGCGAGCTCGCGATGAAGGCGAGCATCGCCCAGTCCTCGACCGTGTCGAGTTCCGCGGCGGTGGCGATCGACCCGAGGATCGCGGCCCCGGTCATCAGGCCGAGCAGCGCGAAGATCTGTCGCTTGCTGCGCACCATGCGCTCGGTGGGCGTGAGCCTCGAGGCCGGCCGGATCCGGAAGAACGTCGCGACCGCGAAGATCGCGATGCCGGCCAGCGAGGCGTTGACGATCCGGTAGTCGACCTGGAACTCCGCGAGGTAGAGCACGAACCCGACGAGCAGGACGACGGCGCAGGACGCGAGTCCGAGCAGGACCGCCACCCGCTCGAACCGCGGCACCTCCGGCTCGGCCTGCACGATGATGGGTGACGGCTTTACGTAGGGTGACGGGCTCACACAACGCAACGTAGCTCGTGCTCACGAGCGCTGCAACCCCCGGATTCCGGTGGTCTTCAACCGAGCGCCGTTGTCCGAAACAGCGGAGCTCGGTACCCGCCGCGTCAGTCGATGTCGGCGCTGGCCGGCAGCGTGAGGAAGTCCTCGAACGTCTCGGCCAGGGCGACCTGCTCGAAGAGTTTCCTCGCGCGCGCGACGCGCGCACGCGAGGCGACGTCCGGCGCGGCCTCGATCAGGCGGATCTCCTCGGCGTCGAGGAGCGCGCGCACCAGCGTCTCGGTCACGACGTCGCCCTCTGCCGTCACCGTGCCGTTGTGGATCCACTGCCAGAGCTGCGAGCGGGAGATCTCGGCGGTCGCCGCATCCTCCATCAGCCCATAGATCGCGACGGCGCCGCGACCGCCGATCCACGCCTCGAGGTACTGCAGCCCGATCGACACGTTGTGGCGGACGCCCTCGTTCGTCACGGAGCCGGGCGTCGCGCCCACGTTCAGGAGGTCGTCGGCGGAGACCTCCACGTCGTCGCGCTGCTTCGTCAGCTGGTTCGGGGCGTCGCCGAGCACCGCGTCGAACGCCGCCTTCGCCGTCGAGACCAGGTCCGGGTGGGCGACCCATGAGCCGTCGTAGCCGGCCAGTGCCTCGCGGTCCTTGTCCTCCTGCACCTTCGCCAGGGCCAACGCATTGCGTTCCTCGTCGCGGCGATCCGGGATGAACGCGGCCATGCCGCCGATCGCGAACGCCCCGCGCTTGTGGCAGGTCTTCACGAGCAGCTCGGTGTAGGCCCGCATGAAGGGGACGGTCATCGTCACGTCGGCGCGGTCCGGCAGGACGAACGACTCGCCGGCGTCGCGGAACGTCTTGATCAGGCTGAAGAGGTAGTCCCAGCGGCCCGCGTTGAGGCCCGCGATGTGGTGACGCAGCGCGTAGAGGATCTCGTCCATCTCGTGCGAGGCGGTGATCGTCTCGATCAGGACGGTCGCCTTGATCGTGCCGTGCGGGATCCCGATCGCCTCCTCGGAGGTCGTGAAGATGTCGTCCCACAGCTCGGCCTCGTGGCGGCTCTGCGTCTTGGGCAGGTAGAAGAACGGGCCTCGACCGGTCTCCGCGAGCATCCGGCCGTTGCGGGCGAGGAAGAGGGCCACGTCGACGATCCCGGCGACCGTCGGCCGGCCGCCCACGAGGATGTGCTTCTCCTCGAAGTGCCAGCCGC
>JAURVW010000872.1 GCA_030655275.1 Solirubrobacteraceae bacterium | reverse complement strand
GCCGCTCACGCGGCGGCGCGCGAGGGTCGCAGCGGTCTCGCCGCTCGGGCGCGCGATGCCGGAGCCCGCGCTTCGGCCGAAGAGCTTGGTCGCGGCGGCAGCGGCGTTCGCGGAGGGCTTCGTCGACCTCGGGGCCGCACGCCGGGGCGCTGGCGGAGCCAAGGGGGCAAAGCCCCGCCCTGCCAGCAGCGGGACGACGCTCGCGCGACGGCCTTCTCGCTCGCCGGTGTCGACCCCGGCGGTGCTGCCGGAGCCCGCCGAGCCCGGCCGTGTCGGAGTCGTCGGGGCTGGGGGCGTCGAAGGCCGCGGTGGGCCCGGCGGCTCGGCCGACGGTGCGCGCGTCTTGCCGACGGCCCAGACCGTCGCCACGGAGCCTTCGCGCGACACGCCGAACGGCACGATGTCGCGCGCGGTGACGACCTGTTCGGGAACGAGCGAGATCGCGACCGGCGTCGACGGCGCCGGGGCCGTCGCCTCCTGCGCCCAGGAGATCGCGGTGACGACCGGCAGGCCGAGCACGAGCGCGCCGGCGACCGCCCACGTGCGGGGTCGCCATCGCCGGGACGCCGCGCGCGGGCTCGCGTACGTGCGTGGAGGGTGGCCGGGGGGCCGCAGCTGCGGCGGGCGGCTCACTGCGAGTCGCCGGCCTCGCCGATGGGGGAGAGGAGGACGTCGAGGGCGTGCTCGTCGAGCGACTCGTGCTCGAGCAGTTCGCTCGCGATCCGCTGCAGCACGGTCCAGTGCTCGCGCAGCGCGTCGGCGGCGCGCGACTCGGCGAGCTCGACGATCCGCTTGGTCTGCACGTCGATCGTGTCGAGGGTCGACTGGCCGACGGAGCCGAGGTCCTGCAGCGACGCGCCGAGGAACACCTCGCCGCTCTTCTCGCCGATCGTGACCGGGCCGAGCTCCGACATGCCGAAGGAGGTGACCATCGACCGGGCGAGGGTCGTCGCGGCGTGGAGGTCGTCGTTGACGGCCGTCGACAGCTCACCGAAGGCGAGGCGCTCGCCGGCGGCACCGGCCATCGTGGTGGCGAGCTGCTTCTCGAGGTCGCTCTGGCGCAGGACGACGCGCTCGCGGTCGCCGTGGAGCACGGAGGCGACGCCGAGCTGACGGCCGCGCGCGACCACCGAGAGGCGACGCGTCCCTGCGCCGCCGAGGGCGCGCGCGACGACGGCGTGCGCCGCTTCGTGGGTCGCGATCGAGTGGAGCTCGTCGGGCGTGAGGCGGTGGGTCGTGGTGCGCGGGCCACCGACGACGCGGTCGATCGCCTCGTCGAGGTCCGGCGCCGTGATCTCCGTGCGGGCATGGCGGGCGGCGAGCAGCGCGGCCTCGTTCACGACGTTCTCGAGCTCGGCGCCCGTGAAGCCGGGGCAGCGCGAGGCGACGACGTCGATGTCGACGTCGGCCGCGACCGGACGGCCGACGAGGTAGAGGCCGAGGATCTGCGCGCGGCCGCCCTTGTCGGGGGCATCGACGGTGATCTGGCGGTCGAAGCGGCCGGGGCGCAGGAGGGCCGGGTCGAGCACGTCGGGGCGGTTCGTGGCGGCGAGGACGACGATGCCGGAGCCGGCATCGAAGCCGTCGATCTCGACGAGGAGCTGGTTGAGCGTCTGCTCGCGCTCGTCGTTGCCCTGGCCAACGCCCGCGCCGCGCTTGCGGCCGACGGCATCGAGCTCGTCGATGAAGACGATGGCGGGCGCGTGCTCGCGCGCCTGCGCGAAGAGATCGCGGATGCGGGCCGCGCCGACACCGACGAGCGACTCGACGAACTCGGCGCCGGAGACGGAGTAGAAGGCGGCGCCGGCCTCACCGGCGGTGGCGCGGGCGAGAAGCGTCTTGCCGGTGCCAGGCGGGCCGACGAGCAGGGCGCCGCGGGGCGCGCGGGCGCCGAGGGCGGCGTAACGGTCGGGGGCGTCGAGCAGGTCGCAGAGCTCGCGGAGCTCCTCGACGGCGGTCGGCGTGCCGGCGACGTCGGCGAAGGTCGCGCGGGACCGGGCGTTGCCGCCGGTCTTGCCGCGCCACTTGGAGAACTTGCCGATGTCGTCGGAGGCCTGGGCGAGGCGCGCGAACAGCGTGAACAGCGCGACCAGGAAGAGGATCGGCAGCAGCACCTGCACGATGATCCGGCGCGTCTGTTTGCCGCTCTGCGGGTCGATGCGCAGCGGCGGCGGGCCCGCGGCCTTCTGGAACGCGGCGACGATCTGCTCGGTGTCGGCGCCGTTGGAGGGCAGGCCGGCGTAGAGCTCGCGCCCGTCCTTCGTGCGGAGCTCGAGCTGGTGGTCGAAGTCGCGGAGGGTGCCCGCCTGCACCTGCCCGGCGTCGATGAGCGAGGTGGCATCGGTGAGCGACGTCTCCTGACCGACGGGGTTGGGCGTCGTGGAGCCCAGAAGCAGGGTGAACGTGACCGCGAGGACCGCAACGGTGACGACGAGGAACGCCAGGACCGGGTCGACCGACGGCAGTTGGCGCGCGCGGGAGCGTGAGGGGAGCTTGGGCATCGCTGGTCTCGTGAAGGTGTTGGGACTTGTGGCTGCTACGCAGCGACGCGGGGGAGCCGGGGACCATAGGGGATGGGTCGGTTGCCTGCGACCGGTCCGGACGGCCGGTGGAGCGTCTCGTGCCCCCTTTCCTCGGTCGCGCCTGAGATCCCTGTCGCGAACCGGTCAGGTCCGGGCCAGGTTCTGGTGCGTTGGTCGGCGGCCGGCGGGGTCGTCCGGCGGTCACGAGGCTCGTGTCGACCGCGTCGGCTCAGCGCGCGTGGCGCACGGCTTCGGCGACCAGGAGGGCGTCCCGATGGGGAGCGACGTCGTGGACGCGGAAGGTGCGCACCCCGGCGGCGTACCCGAGGACGGCGGTGGCGAGGGTGGCGTCGACGCGGTCGGCCGGATCGGTGCGGCCGGTGATGGTGCCGAGCATGCCCTTGCGGGAGGTGCCCAGGACGACCGGCTGGCCGAGGGCGACGATGCGGTCGAGATGGTGCAGCAGGCTGAGGTTGTGCTCGATCTTCTTGCCGAAGCCGATGCCCGGGTCGAGGTCGATGCGGTCGGAGCCGATCCCGGCGCGCGCTGCAGCGCCGAGGCGGTCGGTCAGGAAGGCCGCGACCTCGTCGACGACGTCGGCGTAGTGCGGCGCCTGCTGCATCGTCCTCGGCTCGCCGAGCATGTGCATCAGGCACACGCGCACGTGCGGGTGACTCGCGACGAGCGCCGCCATGTGCGGGTCGCCGCGCAGCGCGGTCACGTCGTTGACGTAGGTGGCGCCGGCCGCGATCGCCGCTTCGGCCACGCTCGCCTTCATCGTGTCGATCGAGATCACGAGGCCCGGCCGTGCCTCGTGGATCGCGCGGATCACCGGCTCGGTGCGGCGGCGCTCCTCGGCCTCGTCGACCGGCTGGGCGCCCGGCCTCGTCGACTCGCCGCCCACGTCGATGATGCGAGCGCCGTCGTCCGCCATGTGCAGGGCCCGGCGGGTGGCCGCGTCCGGGTCGACCCAGGCGCCGCCGTCGGAGAAGGAATCAGGCGTCACGTTCAGCACGCCCATGAGGGTGAAATCGCTCACGACGCGATCATCGCAGCGCCCCTCCGCGTGAGAGCGTCGGGCTCGGGACGAGGGTCGCGGTGAGCACGCCCGCGGTAGCTCGTCGAGCCGGTCAGCGCCCGCGTCGCCCTACCCGCTCGGTGCTAGGTTCCTGCGATGTCTGACGAAGACGACGAACTGGACTCCGACGACCTCGACGAATACGACGAGGACGGCGGCGCCACCACGGTCACGATCGAGATCTCCGGGCTGTCGATCTACACCCACCATGGCGTGTCGGCGGCCGAGCGCGAGATCGGCCAGCGGCTGATCCTCGACATCCGCCTCGAGGTCGGCGACACCGACGCGACGGTGACCGACCGCGTCGAGGACACCGTCGACTACGGCGCCATCTGCGAGTTCGCGGCGCTCGTCGCCCAGCAGCGCTCCTACCGCACCCTCGAGCGCCTCGCGGCCGAGATCGCCGACCGCATCCTCATCCGCTTCCCCGTCGAGGCGATCAGCGTGAAGGCCGCCAAGCCCGAACCGCCGATCCCCCTCACCGTCGAAGAGGTCTCCGTCGAGGTCTGGCGTGAACGCACGCGCCGCCACGACGAGGTCGACGACGACTGAGTCCGGCCCCATGACCAGCGAACTCTCCCGATGAGCGGCTTCTCCGAGACGACGGCTGTCACCGCCCTAGGCGACGGCCGCTACGCCTGCAACTTCAGCGCGGCGTGGTCCACCCTCGCCGGCATCAACGGCGGCATCCTCATGGCGACGCTCGTGCGCGCGATCGAGGCGGAGGTCGGCGAAGGCCGCGGCCTGCGCTCGCTGCAGTGCCAGTTCATGCGACCGCCGAAGGCCGGCGACGCCGAGATCACCATCGAGGTGATGCGCTCCGGCGCCCGCGCCACCAACCTCCGCCTGCGCATCGAGCAGGGCGGCAAGACCATGCTCGAAGGTCTCGCCGCCTGCTTCACGCCCGGCCTGCGCGAACTCGCCACCTGGTCGCGCAACGCCCCCGCCGTCGAGGTCCCGGGCGACGACCCGCCCGTCTTCACCGATCCGCGTCGCCCGTCGACCGCCGACCACGTGATCTACACGCCGCGCATCGGCCCGCCGCCGTTCTCCGGCACGCTCCCCGGCCCCGGCGAACCGGCCCGCACCGGTGGCTGGCTCGAGCTCCGCGACCCGCAGCCCGTCGACGTCGCCCTGCTCGCGTTCTTCTCCGACGCCTGGTGGCCCGCCGCCCTCGGCCCGCTCGACATCGTCGCCTTCAACCCGACGATCGACATCACCTTCGACGTGCGCACCACGCTCCCGCCCGGCGGCCTACCTCACCAGCCCCTGCTGCTGGAGGCGCTCACCCGTGCGTCGCTCGAAGGCCTGTGCGACGAGGACGCCTGGGTCTACGCCGCCGACGGCACGCTGCTCGCCCACAGCCGCCAGCTGGCGATCACCATGACGCCCGACGATCGCCCCATGGTCACCCACGAGGACCACTCCGCGCTCGAGTAGGCGCCAGCGCCGCAGCCCGCCCGCGGGTCCGGTCACCCGCGCCGCCGCCGTCGCGGCCCGCCCGACCTCGGCCGGGCCCCTCGAGGCGCTTCCTTCCGCGTTCACCGCGGGCTCAATAACCTCGCCGTCATGGGCCTCAAGCTGATCCAACCGTTCGAGCACGGCCTCACCTGGGTGATGGACGAGTGGATGCAGCGCGCCTCCCACGCGCTCGTCGTCGACGGTGAGGTGTGGCTGATCGACCCCGTCGACGTGCCGGAGGCGATCGAGCAGGCCGTGCAGCTCGGCGAGATCGCCGGCGTGATCCAGCTCCTCGACCGCCACCCGCGCGCGTGCCACAGCCTCGCGAGCCACTACGACGTGCCGCTGCATCGCCTGCCCAAGGGCCCCGGCGCCCTCGACGGCACGCCGTTCCAGGTGATCGACGTGCTCGACGGCAAGGCCTGGAGGGAGCGCGCGCTCTGGTGGCCCGACACGGGCACGCTCGTCGTCGCCGAGCAGCTCGGCACCAACCCGTACTACGCCCTCTCGGGCAAGTCCGCCGTCGGCGTGCACCCGATGATGCGCGCCCTCGTGAAGAAGCGCGTGGGCGACCACCTGCCGGTGCAGCATCTGCTCGTCGGCCACGGCGCGCCCGTCCACCAGGACGCGGCCGTCGCGATCGCCGCCGCCTACGACGGCCGCCTGGCCCACGGACTCCTACTTCCGAAGGGTCTGCGGGCCTTCTTCCGCGCGACCCGGTGACGTCGCCGGCCACGCCACCGTCGCCGACCACGCCGACGCGCCGCGGCTACCTCGGCCTGGGCTCCAACGTCGGCGACCGCCGGGCCCAGCTGCAGGCGGCCGTCGACCTGCTGCCCGGCCACGGCGTGACCGTGCTGCGCAGCTCCTCGTCCTACGACACCGACCCCGTCGGCGTCGTGCTCGAGCAGGACGCGTTTCTCAACGCCGCCCTCGAGATCGAGACCGCGCTCGATCCGCTGGACCTTCTCGACGCGTGCAAGGCCGTGGAGCAGGAGCGGGGGAGGGCACTGGAATCCTCGCCCGACTACGTGCGTCACGGGCCACGGGCGCTCGACGTCGACCTGCTGCTCCTCGGCGACGAGCCCTTCTCGCACGAGCGACTCACGCTGCCGCACGCCCAGGTGCTCACGCGCCGATTCGTGATGATCCCGCTGCTCGAACTCGACTTCGACCTCGTGATGCCCGGCGGCGGGCGGGTGGCCGACGCCCTCGCGCAGCTGCCGCTCGACGAGGGCGTGCGCCGCGCCGGCGACCCCCTCACGATCTGACGCACCGGATCTGCGGCTGTCGGGTCCGTGCGGCGCACGACTTCGTCTCGTGCCGGCTCGACCGCGCGACGCGACGCGTCGTATCCCGGGGTACACTCCGGCCCGCGCCGGGCCCTCGGCGCGTCGTCCCACGCCGCTGCCCGCGGTGGGGGACACCCGATCTCCCCGGATCGTTCTGCTTCCCGCGACCCACCCGTACCTTCGCTGCATGCCATCACTTCGACGCCGCCTGCTGAGTACCGCAGCGCTTCCCCTCCTGCTCCTCGCCTCGGCCGGCCCCGCGTTCGCGGGCGGCGTCGAGGCCACTGCGATCGGCGAGGGCAACGCTCCCACCGGCAGCCTCGGTCGCACGATCGTCGACGAGCCCGTCCCGATCATCGAGGGTGCTGAGCCGGGCTCGTTCGAGCTCGACCGCCAGGCCCCGAAGGGCCGCATCGTCGCCGGCGCCGTCACCGACATCCGCTCGGTGCCGTGGCAGGTCTTCCTGATCAGCCAGAACGGCAACATGCAGTCGAGCTGCGGCGGGTCGATCGTCGGTCCGACGACGATCATCACGGCGGCGCACTGCATCCAGGGGCTCACGATCGGCAATGCGCCGACGCAGAACGGCCTCGGCGTCGTCGCCGGCATCTCGAACTTCAAGGCGTACGCCCCCACCGACGTGCCCCAGACGCGCGTGGTCAAGGCGGCCGCCGCGCATCCGGCCTTCAACTACAGCCGCATCGAGCTGGCACCGGCCGGCGACGTCGCCGTGCTCGTGCTCGACGCCCCGCTCGACCTCAGCGGCCCGAACGCCAAGGCGATCGCGCTGCCCCCGGCGGGCGGCCCCGCTTCGGCCGACGGTGAACCGATCCCGATCGGCGCGGTCCGCATCTCGGGCTTCGGCAAGCAGGGCACCGTCGGACAGCCCAACGGCCAGCTCTACAGCGTCGACAGCGCCGTCGCCGATCCCACGGTGTGCGGCGATTTCCCGAACGCCGTTGGCATCTGCACGAAGGCTCCGGCCGGCAACATCTGCAGCGGTGACTCCGGCGGCGGGCTCGTGTCGAACGGCGTGATCGTCGGTGTCGTGAGCGTCGGCGGGAATCTCTGCAGCTCCGGCGGCGACGCGATCTACGCGAACCTGCTCGCTCCCGAGAACCGCCAGTTCATCGCCAACCCGGCGGCCGCACCTCCGGTCGCCCCGCGCCTCGGCACGCAGCCGACCATGACGGGCGCGGGCTACCAGGCCGGCACCGTGTTCACCTGTGCCGGTGCCGCCTTCGACGGTGGCGCGTCGGTCAAGTACGTGATCACGAACGACCAGGGTGCGCGCCTCGCCGCCGCGGTCGGTCCGAGCATCGCCTACGCCGCGACGGCCGCCGACGTGGGTCGCAAGCTCCGCTGCCGCGCCTACGGCAGCAACGCTGGCGGCGTCGCGACCTCGGGGATCCTCGAGATGCCCGCGGCGATCACCCCCGGCAAGCCGCCGGTCGCCACACCTACCCCGAAGCCGACGCCGAAGCCGATCACCCCCGGCACGAGCGAATCGCCGCTCGGCTCCATGGAGATGTTCGCGTCGCTCCCCTACTCGGTGCGCCGCGGCAAGCGGTACAGCTTCACCGCCCGTCTCACCAACATCCCCACGAACGTCGCGTCCATCCGCACCAAGATCGATTTCCGTCGCCCCGGCGGCATCTACTCGAACGTGGGTTGGTCCCGGCCGGTGGATTACACGGACGACGACGACAGCGACTTCTACCACCGGGTCCGTGCGCGCACGACCTCCCGGACGAAGGTCGGCAAGTACCGGTACCGCGTGACCTACTTCGTCACCTACGCCGATGGCACCGAGGTCACGGACTACGGCGTGTGGAGCTTCAGGATCCGCCGGTAGTCAACGACGCCGACGGAGACGCGGAGTCGACGAAGCCGTCTCGGTCCCGACAGGGACCGGGGCGGCTTCTGTCGTACGGGTCGGCCGGTTGTGGCCGGTTCGGTCGTCGTGTCGGCCGGTTCGGTCGTGTCGGCCGCGTCGGCCGTATCGGCGAGCCGTCGGCCCTAGCTGCGGCGAGCGCGTTCGTCGATCGCGGCGGCCAGGACGGCCTCGAACGGGGCGGCGCCGGGGCTCACGATGAGCCGGTCGCCGTGGAGCACGACCCGGTGGCGCATGCCACCGTCGGTCGGGATCCAGGAGGGCAGCTCGAAGAGGTTGCGCGGTTCGCGTCGGGCGTCGAAGCGGAACTGGCGGGCGGCGCCGGCCTTGGCGTCCTCGGTGATGTAGGCGCTGCCGTCCCAGGCGATCCACATGTCGATCGCGGCGAGCTTCCAGCCCCGGCCGGTCGGGGTGAACCGTCCGGTGTCGGACGGGACGCCGCGGCGACGCAGTTCTTCGGCGGCGGAAGCGACGACCTCGCAGAGCGCGAGGTGCGTGCGGTGGACGCTCTGGGCCGCGTGGCTCATCTCCTGTGCGCGACGGGCGGCCTCGCCTTCGTCGGGCCGCTCCGTGCCGCCGACGATCTCGGCGAACTGGTCCCGTGCCGACTCGTCGATCATGGGCCAGAGAGTAACCGTGTGAGGACCAACACGGAAGAGTCGCTCTACTAAGCGGTAATCCGGGGAACCGAAACACCTGCTCCGACGGGTATTCGGGGTGGGGCGCGGCACGCCGATCGGGTGTCGCGAAGTCGGCTCGGGCAATGGGATCGACGGTTGCGAGGGCCGCGGTCCGATGGTGGTCGCAGTCGCGGGGCGGCCCCGGGTCTCCGACCACCTTTGGGTTGTGGCGGTCCGGTGGTGGTTGGAGCTGTGGGGCGGCCCCCGGGTCACCGACCACCCTCAGCCGTTGATGGCGAGCGCGACGAGCTCCTTCGGCAACGCTCCCGCGGGCACGCTCCCGGGGGACGTCGGCAGCCAGCGCGCGATCTCGCGCGCGATCGGATGGGCGTCGATGAGCGGACGAAGATCCTCGATGGCGCGGAGCAGCTGCAGCGACGATCCGATCTGGAGGTCGGCGCCGGTGGGGGTGCCGGTGCCGAAGGCGCCGTCGGCGTTGAACTCGTCGAGCTTGTCGAGGTAGCCCGGGATGCTCGCGACGTGCTCCTCGACGTTGGCGGACGTGATCCCGTTGAGGCGGTACTCGCCGGCCGCGACGACGAGCCCGGCGACCCGCATCACCGTCGCGGGGATCCGGGGCAGGTGGCTGCCGGCCTGAAAGCTCGCGAGCGCGCGCGGGTTGCCTCGCACAGCGGCCCACAGCAGGCGCCGGGACGCGACCTGGAGGACGGTGTCGCCCCATCGCTCGGCGGCCTCGATCGCGGCGATCCGGTCGTTGGGGTAGAGCTGTGGATAGGGCTGGATGGCCTCGAGGCGCTGCATGATCTGCCGCGACCCGCGCACCGTCTCGCCGCCGGGGATCACGAGGATCGGCACGCGGCGGTAACCGAAACGCACCTGCAGGATCGGGGCGTGGAACGGCGGCGAATATTCCACGGGCTTCACGTCGATGCCTTTGAGCTCCATCGCGCGCAGCACCGCCGCGCAGGGATGGGAGCCATTGATCACGTGCAGCGTGTAACGCATGGGCGCCACCGTAGCATCCATCCAGCCTAACTGACTAACAGTCAGTTAGGGGTCGGTCGTCCCGGGTATCGACCCAGCCCGGGTGTCGAACCAACCTGGGTGTCGACCAACCCAGGTGTCGTCCTCGCCAAAGGTCGACCACCCCAAAAAGTCGACCGCCCCAAACGTCGACCGCCCCTGTTGTCTCGACCGTCCCCGGTGTCGGCCAGCCCGAGAGTCGGCCACCCGGAGCCTGACCACGGCAAGCGCGCGCCCCCCGAGTATCAAACGGACCGTGGTCCACTGGGCGCTGGGCCCAGTGGACCACGGTGCGGTTGGTAGGGGGGGGGGGGGGTTTGGGG
>JAURVW010000870.1 GCA_030655275.1 Solirubrobacteraceae bacterium | reverse complement strand
TGTTCCCGATATTCGGTGTTTTTCCGCCCCTGTCTCTGTCGGAAAAATTCCCGTTCCTAAGAATGGCGGAGACTGGTTCGCACACTGGGTGGTAGGGCACGCAGTTCGATCTCTGTCGCCTCCACCATCCAGTCCTTAAGTATCTGATATTTCTGGTAAAATCACGAAAAGCCCTATTTTATAGGGGGTGAGCGCACTCACTTTTACGGTCTACGTCTCTGTTCCCAATATTAGGTGTTTTTCCGCCCCTGTCTCTGGCGGAAAAATTCCCGTTCCTAGGAATGGCGGAGACTGGTTCGCACACTGGGTGGTAGGGCACGTAGTTCGATCTCTGTCGCCTCCACCATCCAGTCTGCTGTTTTGCCGATACATAGAGACTTCGCGAACTGGCCCGCATTTTGCGGGGATTTTCGACGTCGATTTCGACGGAGACGGTCTCCGTTCCTGGAAATAGCCCAAATGGCCCGCCGGTCTCTGGTCCAAAAATTCCCGTTCCTGGCAAGGTTCCCTGTCAGCTCAGGCTCGCGGCCTGCTGTCGGGATCGACGCAGTTTTTCTCTGCCGGTGACTGCGGCTGATGGGCGCTGCTGGTCGAGTGGACGTTGCGGCCGGACAACGAGAAGGGCTGGTTTGGGCAAAACCGGCTCCTTTGGAGCAGCGATCGTTTCGCCGGATTCCAGCCGTGCTAAAAAAGCCCGGCCAGTTTCCGTGATCTGCCAGGCCTCCGAGGTGCGGATGATCAGACCGGCCGAGAACGCGTCAATCTTTGGAGCAAGCGCTGCAAGCTGACGAAGCTGCGCACTCCATTCGCGCGAGGATAGGGTCGCAAGGTCGCGCTTGATCGCATCGACGCTCGCACGCCCATCGGGGTGCGCGGACAGCACCTTCAATACGCCAATCTGGAATGACAAGAACTCAACCCCACGCAACGCCCCTGTCACATCTGAATCTGATTCGACGGACATCACGAAGCGCAATTGCTGCGGACCTTGGATGCAAGGCCGCGCGATCGTCTAGCGATACCATCGCTATCGTGGGAACAGCCTGTCGCGGATATAGCGCGAGGTGGGTGTGAGCCTCATGCCGCGCGGTTTATGCCAGACTGCGCGATCG
>JAURVW010000861.1 GCA_030655275.1 Solirubrobacteraceae bacterium | reverse complement strand
GCCGCTCCTCGTCGCGATCACGTTGCTGGTCGCGGGGCTGCTGGCGGGCTACGCCGCGCGGGAGGCCGCTGAGCAGGCGGCCGTCGCGGCCGCCGTGGCGAGCCTGCAGGAGACCGATCCGACGGCGGCGGTGAAGGCGGCGAGCCCAGGGTGGGCACGCGGCAGGGTGAGGGTGGAGAAGGGGCGCGCGACCGTCGTGATCCGGCCGCGGCTGCCGAAGTTCGTCGCCGACCAGATCGACGCGGAGGGCTCGATCGTGTTCGATCCGGCTGCAGCCCGATGAACGCGCCCTCCGGAGCCTTTCTGGGGCGGGCGACCGAGCCGCTCGCCAGACGTGCGCTGCGCGCCGCGGGGTCCGCTGGCGAGGTCGGCCTCCTGCTTCGCTGGGGCGCTCCGGGGTCACGGCCCGGGTCGGGCCGAACCGGGTTCTCGCGCGCGGCCGCGCGGCGGGTGCTCGCCGACGTGCAGGAGTCGCTCCCCGAGGGCTGGAGCGGCGGTCTCGACGGCGCCGTGGTCGTCGTCGACGCCCCTCTGGACGCACCCTCCTCGCACCTCCTCGACCTGATCGAGCGTCATGCCGGGCCGCTCGCCGTGGTGATCGGCGGTCGACGTGGCGACGAGGTCGACGCGGTCCTGCGCGCCGTCGACGAGGTGGTCGCGATCGAGCCGTCGACGCCGGCGCTGCACGCATTGCTCGGTGAGGAACTCGCGATGGTGGCTCGCCACGTGTCCTTCGTGGCCGCGCCGCGCCGACCGTGGGCGACCATTGTCGGTGGGCAGTCCGGGCAGTCCACGGTCGTCGTGGTGGCGCTGATCGCGCTGGTCCTCTCGGTCGCTGGTGGGCTCGGGCTGGTCGCATCCGCGCTCGGCCGGACGGCCGACGTGCAGGGCCGCGCCGACGTGGCGGCGCTCGCGGCGGCAGAGGCGATGCGGGTCGCGCAGCCGCTGCTGTATTCCGTCGACCGATCGCAGGTGATCAGCGAAGCGGAGTTCCGCCGCCGCGGCCGCGCCGCCGCTGAGCGCACGGCAGCAGCGAACGACCTGCGTGTGAAGGAGATCCTCTACGTCGGCGACGACGACAAGGCCCTGCCGGCAGGCGAGCTCCCGACTCGCGTCCGGATCACGGCGCGTGCCGCCGAAGCCGACGGGGAGGGCGATCGGCTGGTGCGTTCGACGGCCGAGGTCGCCGTGGCGCCCCTGGATGACGGCGGCATGGCGACGGGCGACTACACCGGTCCGCTCGCCGTGCGACAGGGCCAGCGGATGCGCCCCGACGTGGCCTTGGCGTTCGACCGGATGGCCGCGGCGGCTCGTGGCGCTGGCCTGTCGCTGGTGATCGTCTCGGCGTATCGCAGCGACGCCGAGCAGGCCGAGTTGTTTCGCCGTCACCCCGACCCCAAATGGGTCGCGAGGCCCGGCACGAGCCTCCATCGCCTCGGCACCGAACTCGACCTCGGTCCCAACGCGGCCTGGTCCTGGTTGGCCGCGAATTCGACGAAGTTCGGGTTCCTGAAGCGGTACAGCTGGGAGGCCTGGCATTTCGGCTACGTCCGGAGTCCGGGCTCGGCGTCCGTCGGGTATCGCGAGCGCAAGGGTGGAGGCTCGACGAAGGGAGGCTCCGGTAGCACGACGGCGACGGCCGGTCGGGCGGGCAGTGGGGAGCGGTCCGGGTCGGCGATCCCGTCGTTCGTGCCGGCGCAGTTCGCGCCGATGATCGCGCGGGCGTCGCAGCGTTGGAGCGTCGGCGCCGCGCTGCTGGCGGCGCAGGAATGGCAGGAGTCGAAGTTCAACCCACGGGCGGTGTCGTCGGCCGGAGCGGCGGGGATCGCGCAGTTCATGCCTGCGACCGGCATCGCCTACGGACTCTCGCCCGCCGAGCGGTTCGATCCCGCCAAGGCCATCGATGCCCAGGCGCACTACATGCACGATCTCCTCAAGCAGTTCGGCTCGGTGCCGCTGGCGCTGGCGGCCTACAACGCCGGCTCGGGGAACGTGTCGAAGTGCATGTGTATCCCGCCGTTTCCGGAGACGCAGGCCTACGTGCAGGCGATCCTGGCCAAGCTCGGGGCGGCCGGGATGTCGGCGCCGGCCGGCCTGCAGATCCGACTGGTGGCGTGAGGCGCGTGAGGTCAGCCGAGCTTGATCTCGACGGTGGTGCTCACGCCGTCGATCGTCACGGTGAGCTTCGCCCTCTTGCCCTTGAGCTTCTTCTTGAGGGCCTTGCCCTTCTTGGACGGCTTCACCTTCACGGTCGTGCCCTTGCCGGCGATGGCGTTGCCCGAGCCGCTGGCGATCGTGATCGGCTTCTTGCCCTTCTGCCCGACCG
>JAURVW010000858.1 GCA_030655275.1 Solirubrobacteraceae bacterium | reverse complement strand
CGCGTCGCGGGTGCGCGACACGCTCGGGCTCAACATCGACACGTGGCGCACGGAGGATGGCTACGCCGACTTCGGCCCCGTCCTGGAAAAGGTGCAGGAGCTCCAGCTCCGCCACGCCCGCGTGAACATGTCGGCCACCGGCGGGGCGTGGGGGCTCTCCAGGCTCCAAGGACTGGGAAAGCTCGGGGTGCGTCTCGACCTCGTCATGGGCGACGCCTTCGGTCGCTACGGCACCGCGCCCTACTCGACGCTCGACCGCCGGCTACGCAATGCGGTGATGCCGTACGTCGACTCGCTCGAAGGGACGAACGAACCCGACCTCGCGAAGGACGAGGACGACTGGGCCTCGGTCGCGCGGGAGCACCAGGAGCAGGTGGTGCGCAGCGCCGCGGCGCGTCGCGGAAAGCCGGTCGCCGTGGTGGCGCCGAGCGTGGGGCGGATCGCGAACGTCCCCGCACTCGGAGACCTGGCTGCGCTCGCCGACGCCGGCAACGCGCACGCCTACTCCAGTGCCGAGGAGCCGTCGGCGCCGATGGACGAGTGGCTCCGGACCCTCCGGTCCCAGGTGCCGGGCGGCACGCCGACCCTGATCACCGAGGCCGGGTTCCAGGACGACCTGAGCCAGACGAAGTGGCACTCGCCGCTTCCGCCCGAGATCGCCGCCGACTACGTACCGCGAACGATCCTGGAGGCGATGCGCCGCGGAATCCCACGGGTCTACCTCTACGAGATGATCAACCGCTGGAGCGACCCGTTCCACATCGACACCGCGGCGCATTTCGGTCTGCTCGACCACGAACTGCGGCCCAAGCCGGCCTGGGCCTCGCTCGTGCGGTTGCAGTCCGCCCTTATCGACGGCGGACGCCCCGATCGCGACGTCGCTCCCCTGCGGGCCACGGTCGACGAGGGGCCGGGCGACCTGCGCACCCTCGCGTTCCGTCGGCGCGACGGTTCGGCGGCGATCGCGATCTGGCGTTCGGTCTCGCAATGGGACTCCCAGGCACAGACCCGCAAGCCCGTCGACGGCGAGCCAGTGCGGATCACCGTCGAGGGGGCGGTCGACGGCGCGCTCGTGACCGACGTCGTCAGTGGCGAGCGACGCCGGCTGAGCGGGCCGGGCGGCCTGATCGACGTCGACGTCGCCGGCGCTCCGATCGTCGTCGACGGGATCCGATGACGCACGCCGCCGGCTGACCCGGGCGGCGACGTGTCGCCGGAGTCGACGGACCCCGGTGGGGGCGCTCAGTCGTCGCGTTCGTCGCTGGGCCAGCGGAACCCGCGCAGGGCCGTCGGCGCCGGCAGCGGGGAGGACGGCAGGTCGTCGCCGGGCTCGAACGCGTGGTAGACCGCCGGAGCGACGTCGTTCGCGCCGTCCGGGTGCAGCAGCGAGGCGAGCAAGATGATCTGCCCGCGACCGACGCCGAGTTCGAACTGGCCGCCGCCGTAGCGCTCGGCGCCGAGCTTGTCGAGACGGTCGTGGACGGCGAGGAGCTCCTGGATCGACCCGATCCGCGACGGCTTCACGTTCATCCGCGACGCCTTGATCGGCAGCGCCTTGATGTCGGCGACGCTCTGGATCGGAGCGTCCCAGCTCAGGCGCTCGGCGTTCTCCTCGGCGACGAGCTTCGTCGCCTTGCCCGGGGCAACGTCCTCGAGTGTCGCGTTCGGCAGCGCTTCCGAGATGCGAAGGGTGTGCTTGGGGGAGATGTCGACGTCGACGATCGTCCCGACGTAGAAGGCCTTGAAGTCGATGCAGTCGGCGCGGTCCAGGGCAGCGAGATCCGCGAGGAACGCGTCGTCCCAGTCGGCGCCGGCGTCGAGTTTGAAACGCAGGTCGGGGACGGCGTCGAGGAGCGGCTGGAGGGCGGCGACCGACGGCGGGTTGCCGACCTTGGCCGAGCTCACGAACGTGACCGCGCGCGGCGTGCGGTCGAGCGCCGTCGCGAGATCGGTGTCGGCCTGGCGCAGGGCCAGGTCGAGCGCGGCCGACTCCCAGGCCCAACGCCGATAGCGGCGCGAGACCTCGTGGTCGGGCGTGCCTGCGGGAAAGAGATCGGTCTCCGCGACCCGGGCACAGAAGGCGCCGAGGGTCCACGTGCCGACGGCTTCGAAGGCCGGTGGGCTCGAGCGCACGCGTTCATGCTCCTCGGCCTCGTAGGTGACGTCCTCACCGAGCCCCGTCTCGCCGAGCCCCTTGAGGGCGATGACGGTCGTCACGCGCTCCCATTCGCCGACGGGCAGTTTCGGGAACTCGAGATCGACGGCCTCGATCGTGAGCGGCAGCGCCGCCAGGCGCTCCCAGGCGTCCGCGCCCCAGGGCATCGGCGGCTCAGTCCTCGAGGCGGGCCGCGGGAGCGACCGACTCGAGCGACGGCAGGATCTCGCCGTGCTGCGCGCCGCGCTGCTCGCCGGCGGCGGCGAGCTGACGCAGTCGCTCGAGCTCGCGCTCACCGAAGCGGCGCACGGGATCGCTCGGATCCAGGCTGTCGATCAGGCGCGCGATGCGGCCGCGGAGCTGCAGGGCGAAGTGCGGCGTCGCGGCCCCGGACAGCTCGAGGATGTCGTCGATCGTCGCCGGACGGCCGAGGCGGTCGCTGGACTCTGCTTCGCTCATTGGTCTGGTGTGGCTTCCGTTGCGGTGTCCGTCTCGGCGGCGTCGCCGAGGGCGTTGGGCTCGTCGGTCGGGACGATCTCCATGAGCTGATCGATCCGCGACTGCGTCGACGTCTCGATGGCGGTGGTCGGGCCGATGAGCCAGCCACGATTGTAGAAGCCCTGGGTGGCCGGGTGGGCGGCGTCGTAGCCGGGCTGGACGCTCAGCAGGTACGCGCGGAGCTCGGCCTCGACGTGGTCGGGGCGGTCGACGTAGAGCATCGCCGGGTAGTTGCCGCCGGAGGAGAGGGTGGAGGCGGCGAGCGCCATGAGGGGATCGTTCGCCGGGGCGAGCACGAACGAGTGGCCCGGCGAGCGGTAGTTGAAGCCCATGAGGCCGTCGGAGTAGCGGGCGAACTCGATGGAGAGGTCCGACGGCGTGGGGTTCGTCTCGTCCGGCTGGATCCGGTAGACGGTCACGCCCGGGATCTCCTGGAGCGACCGGACGACGAAGCTGCTGACCACGTCCTCGTCGCCCATCACGTACACCTTGGGGTTCTGGTGTTCGAGCAGCGCCTGCTTCGTCTCGGCGGGCACGTTGCCCTTGCCGACGAACAGGATCGGATCACCCGAACGCGCGGCCCAGGCGGCTGCGGGGGCCGCGCTCTTGGCGTCGTCGCTGTTGACGATGAGCACGCGCGAGGAGGCCCGCTTGCGCGCCTTCGTGAGCTGGCGGTCGGTCTGGAGGGAGAGGCCGGCCGGCGTCGTCGCCGTGACCGACCGCGTGCGGAGCGTGCCCGGGCGGCTCGAGACGCCGAGGCGCAGGCCCTGGGCCATGTTCATCAGGCGCGAGCCCTGCGGCTGGAGCTGCGCGAGGGCGGCCTCGGTGACAGGTGAGAGCTTCGTGCCGTCGACGAGGAGGAGCGGAAAGCCGAGCGGCTTTGCAGCGAACGAGGACGCCAGCAGCATGGAGCGCCAGTCGTCCGCGCCCGCGAACGCGACCGCGTCGGGGCGCAGGTCCTTCGCCGTCGACGGGTACATCGTGAGCGCCGACTGCGCGGCGACCGCGCTCGGGTCGGCGGCGTCGATGCGCACGGTGTTCTTCGTGATCGACCGCGGCGCCGCGAGCGTGCGGGACTCCTTCGTCGTCGATCCCTGCGTGGTCGGGGTCGTCGGGCTCATCGGCGTCGACGCGGGGGCCGCGTCGTCTCCGCCGCAGGACGCGAGGAGGGTGGCCGGCAACAGGGCTGCGCAGAGCAGCAAGGACAGGTGCGGTCGGGGCATCGCGGCGCACGATATCGATGGTTGGGGGCGTGGGCCGCCGCCACGGGGCGAGGGCTCCCGCCGTCGCAGCGGCCGAAAACGGGCCGCCCGTCCAAAGCATCAATGGACGCCCATCGTCACGGACCCTTGCGAGCGCGGTTCGGCCGTTTGCAGGTGTGATGCCAGGGTGCCAATCAGGTGTGAGCGTGGTCACAGGAACCTCGTGGGCTCGATGACCCCAGCCGATCAGGCTGGAGACCGCAGAACCGGTCAACGGATGGAATGGAGTGCCAAGGGCGTCTCCGTGCCAGCCGACAAAGCGCACGTTTCCGCCCAAACCTTGTGGTACCGTGCCGTTCACGCCGAATTGACCCCACAGGGGTCGACCGGGGGACCCAAATCCCCCCACGGGCCGAATCTCCAGGCATCCGAGCCAGGAGACGCGCACTGCGCGAGGCCGTCAGCTAACTCCGGAGGCGCCCCCCACATGACTCGCACTTCATCAGTCCTGCGCATGCTCACGCTCGCCGTGGCGCTCTGCGTCACCAGCACGGCATCCGCCTCCGCTGCGGCCTCCCGTCAGGGAGGCATCTCGCTCGAGACGGCGCCCGCGCCGGCGACGCTCACCAACCCGACCGTGCCCGGCACCGTCGCGGTCCTGCAGAAGGACGGCACCGCCGCCGCTCCTGCCTCCGCCCCGCCGGAAGTGCAGAAGGCCATCTGGGCCGCCAACAAGATCATCGGCAAGCCGTACATCTACGGCGGTGGCCACCGTCGCTTCAACGACAAGGGCTACGACTGCTCCGGCACCGTCTCCTTCGCCCTCAAGGGCGGCAACCTCGTCAAGACGCCCCTCGACTCCTCGAGCTTCATGAACTGGGGCGAGCCCGGCGAGGGCGACTGGATCACGGTCTACGCGCACTCCGGCCATGCCTTCGTCGTGATCGCCGGCCTCCGCCTCGACACCTCCGCCTCCGGCGACCCGAGCGGCAACAAGGGCCCGCGCTGGCGCCCCGCGCTCCGCGACACCAAGGGCTTCACCCCCACGCACCCTGAGTCCCTCTAGGACTCAGCCTTCCACGAGCTTCTGAACGAGACCGGCCACTGCGCCGGTCTCGTTCGTTCTGGACCTGAAATCGGTCTGTCACCGGCAGGGTCTCCCCGCGCCGAGTTGAACCCCAGGGCCTCTGCCGCAGGGCATCCTGCGCGCGAAACCCCTGCTCACACCTAGACTGCCTCTCCTCATGCGTCGCCGCACGATCACCGCCGGACTGGTGGGCTCCTCGCTCACGCTGTGGGCCGCCAGCCCCCTCATCGGGAACTCCGCCCCTACCGCTGCCGAACTCGGCAAGAAGATCGAGTCCACCCAGGGCAAGGTCGAGTTCCGCAAGGGCAAGGAGAAGGTCCTCACGCGGGACATCGCGACCTACTCCGGTCGCGTCGCCAAACTCGAGAGCCGCCTGAAGGACCTGAACGCTCGCCAGGGCACGATCGAGCAGGACCTCACGGCCAAGCGCAACGCGCTGAACGCCACACAGGCCGACCTTCGCGACGAGCGCGCCCGCCTCGTGCGCCTGCAGCGCCGTCTCCGCGACGCCCGCGGCGCGCTCGAGACGCGCCTCGTCGACCAGTACAAGGCCGGCCGCACCGACATGATCTCCGTCCTCGTCGAGGCCGATGGCTTCTCGCAGCTCATCGAGCGCGGTGAGTACCTCAGTCGCCTTCGCAAGAAGGACCGCGTCGTGATCGACCTCGTCGCCGATGCGAAGAAGGAGGCGACCACCACGGAGAAGAAGCTCGACACCCTCGAGCGCAGCCAGCAGAAGGTCACCTCCGCGATCCAGGCCCGCCGCGACGAGATCGCCCGCGTGAAGGGCAACGTGGCCGAGGTCGAGTCGACCGTCCGCGACGCCCGCAACGACAAGCGCGCCCTGCTGTCGAAGGTGAAGGTCGAACGCAAGGACCTCGAGGAGGACCTCTCGGCCATGGAGGCCCAGCAGGCCAAGATCTCCGGCGCTCTGCGCGGTGCGCTGCCCGCCGGCGCGATCAAGAAGGGCTCCGGCCAGCTCATCTACCCGATGAACGGCACGTTCACGTCGCCCTTCGGCTTCCGCTGGGGTCGTCTGCACGCCGGCATCGACATCGCGGCACCGATCGGCACGCCGATCCGCGCCGCCGACGGTGGTCGTGTCGCGATCGCCGGGGTCGTCTCCGGCTACGGCAACTACACGTGCATCCAGCACAGCGCCTCGCTCTCCACGTGTTACGGCCACCAGTCCTCGATCGCGGTGAAGGTCGGCCAGACCGTCACGAAGGGCCAGATCATCGGCCTGTGCGGCAACACGGGTCATTCGACCGGCCCGCACCTGCACTTCGAGACGCGCGTGAACGGCAACCCGCAGAACCCGATGGGTTACCTCTAGCCCGAAGCCGCCGGGTGGCGATGGGCTACCTCCCGGCCCGAGGCCGATAGGTTCTCGCAGGTGATCCCGTCGATCGACCTCGGACCGCTCACGATCCAGACGTTCGGCCTGTGCGTCGCGCTGGCGTTCATCGCGGCCGGCGCGATCGTGCACCGCCGCTTCGAGGAGCTCGGCTGGGACCCCGACCTCGCCTACGAGGTCACGGGCGCGGCGCTCGTCGGCGGCATCGTCGGGGCGCGACTCTGGTGGGCGCTCGGCGACCCGGGCGAGATCGTGAGCGACCCGATCGGTCATCTCATCGGAGGCTCCGGGCTCACCTGGTACGGCGGCGCGATCGGCGGCACCCTCGCCGTCTGGGGCATCGCGAAGTGGCGTCAGCTCCCCATCTGGAGCCTCGCGGGCGTAGGCGTGCTGGCGCTGGCGCTCGGCTACGCCCTCGGCCGCATCGGCTGCCAGATCT
>JAURVW010000855.1 GCA_030655275.1 Solirubrobacteraceae bacterium | reverse complement strand
CGCTGCCGGCCGAGACCTTGCGCACGCTGTCGCCGATCAGTTCCTTGATCTCCTTCGCGGCCTGCGCCGAGCGCTGCGCGAGCGTGCGCACTTCGGAGGCGACGACCGCGAAGCCGCGGCCCTGCTCGCCGGCCCGCGCCGCTTCGACTGCCGCATTCAGCGCCAGGATGTTGGTCTGGAACGCGATGCCGTCGATCGTGCCGATGATGTCGGCGATCTTCGTCGACGCGGCGGTGATGTCGGCCATCGTGTCGACGACGCGCTGCACCACCACGCCGCCCTGCGATGCGACCTCGGCCGCGGTGCTCGCCAACCGGCTCGCTTCGCGCGAGCTTTCAGCGTTCTGGCGCACCTGCTCGGTGATCTGCTGCATCGTGGCGGCGGTCTGCTGCAACGCGCTCGCCTGGTGTTCGGTGCGTCCCGAGAGATCGAGGTTGCCCATCGCGATCTCGCTCGACGCGGTCGCGATGCCGTCGGCCGAGCTGCGCACCTGGCCGACCATCGTGCCCAGGTTGTCGTTCATCTTGCTGAGCGCGGCCAGCAACTGGCCGGTCTCGTCGGCACGGTCGACGACGATGACGGTGCCCAGGTCGCCCGCGGCCACCGATTCGGCCAGCGCCACCGCGCGGTCGAGCGGCACCGTGACGGCCTTCGCGAGCGCCCAGCCCATCGCAAGCGCGCCGCAGGCGGCGATCAGGCAGACGGCAATCAGCAGGTTGCGATCGCTCGCATAGGAACGTTCGGCGGACGCGACCTGCGCACGGGCCTCGGCCTGTTCGCTCTCGATGTAGTCGCCGGTCGCCTTCAGCAGTGCGGCCAGCAACGGGCGGCATTCGGCGTTCATCTTGCGGACGGCCGCGTCGCGCTGGCCGTCGGCCACCATGCCGACGATCGCGAGCGCCACCGGCGTGTAGGCCGCGTCGACGCGCTCGATCTCGGCCACCTGCGTGCGCTCGCGCACGCTCGCATCCCGCGCCGTCGAGACGCTGTCCTTCAGCGCCTTCAGGCCCTTGATCATGTCGTGGTGCGATTGTTCGACGGCGCCTTTCTCCATCATGCGATCGGCCGGGTCGTCGACCAGCACGAGGTTGCGCGCGGCGATCGCCCGGCGCGTGGCGGCGGCGCGGATGTCGGTCGCGAGACGCTCGCGAAAGCCGACGCCTTCGAGGTACTCGTTGAGGCGGTCGTTGGAGCGAGCGAGCGAGTGGAGCGAGAGCGCCGACACGATCAGGACCACCGTCGCCAACAAGGCGAACGCGGCCAGGAGTTTGGTTTTGACTTTGACGTCTCGCAGCTTCATGTCGGGCTTCCCTCGAGCGGTTGATGAGCCCGCGTGCTGCGGGTCTGAGGCGTTATCGGCGTGGGGATTTCGTGAGGAAGTCGGAGGGTTACGGAATGGGATGAGCGGGAATGACCTACGCCGGCGTCGACAGGCTCAGCCTGGGTTGGCGGACTGCGACCCGGCCCTTCGACAGGCTCAGGGCGAGCGGT
>JAURVW010000847.1 GCA_030655275.1 Solirubrobacteraceae bacterium | reverse complement strand
GCGGCTTCGTCGCGGTCGATCATCACCACGCGCGCGCCCGCCGCCAGCATCGCCTCGGTGCTCGCCAGGCCGATGCCCGACGCGGCCCCGGTGACGACCGCCACCTTGCCATCCAGTTTGCCTGCCATGGTCCGTCTCCTTGGTTGTCGGTTCGACCGCGAAGATAGCCCGTGCCGCCGATTCGATCGGTACCGGATCGACCCGGTCTGATACGCGAATGCGCGCGCGGCGAATCAGGTCGGCGCAGCCGGAGGGTTGGCAGCGTTCAGGCCTTCACGGCGGTAGAACGATCTGCAGCTGATTGCCCGCCGGATCGCGCAAAGTCGCCAGCGTGCCGCCCCAGGCCTGACGCTCCGGTTCGCCGGTGAACGCGACGCCCGCGGCGAGCAGCGAGCGATGGGCCTGCGCCACGTCGGCGACGCTGAACGAGAGGCCCGTGAACCGGCCGACCAGCACCTGCTCGTCCTCCGGCGCATCGTCTGGCACCGATTCGACGACCAGCTGCAGGCCGCCGGCGTCGAAGACGCAATACCCATGTTCCATGCCGGCCGCGACGAGCTTCAAGCCGAGCGTGTCGGCGTAGAAGCGGCGGGCCTGTTCGAGATCGCGAACGAAGATGCGGGCGGTGGTCAGGTTCATGGGGTCATCTTTGGTCGGTTGATGGGCGCGCGTCCAGCAAGCCAGTGGTCACGAGCACGCGTTCATAGCAGACGCTGGTCGGGTCGTCGACGTATTCGCCGAAGGCTGCCATCCGAACGAAGCCGCACGTTTCGTACAACCGCATCGCCGGCTGCTGCCTGTTTCCCGTCTCCAGCACGAGACGACGGTAGCCGAGTCGGACAGCCTCGCGTGCCAGGTGTTCGAGCACGTCGCGACCGAGGCCGGTTCGGCGATGCGCGCGATGCACGTACATCCGGCGGACCTCGGCCGTGGATTCGTCGAGTGGACGCAGCGCGCCACTGGCGAGCGGTCGGCCGTCGACGTAGGCGACGACGTACACGCCGCGATCGGCCAGTGGCTCGTTCGTAACCGGCCCGGCCGTGTCGGTGAACGATTCCGGATACAGGGCTCGCGCATCGATCACCGCCTCGCGCAGGAGCGCGAGGGCATCGGCACCGTGGGAATCGACATGCTCGATGGTCACGTTCATGCAGATGAACTGGTGTTCGAGCT
>JAURVW010000844.1 GCA_030655275.1 Solirubrobacteraceae bacterium | reverse complement strand
ATGCGTGGACCTTCTACGAGGTGTTCGGCCTGTTCCGCCTCGCGGTGATCATCCAGCAGATCTACCGCCGCTACCACCTGGGGCAGACCACGAATCCCGCGTTCAAGAGCTACTGGGTCGCCGTCAACTACTTCGACCTGCGCTGCCGTCGGCTGATCCGTGGCGCCTGAGTCCGGCCGACCGCGCCCATGAGCGTCCTTCTCCTCGTCCGCCACGCCCAGGCCACCTTCGGCCTCGGCACCTACGACAAGCTCTCCGAGCACGGGCAGCGACAGGCGACGCATCTCGGCGAGACGCTCGCCCGACGCGCGATCAAGGTCGACCGGATCATCTCCGGCGATCTCGAGCGTCAGCGCGAGACCGCCGAGCTCATCGCGGCTGCGCTCGGCACCGGGCCAGCCTCGATCGAACCGGCGTGGAACGAGTACGAGCACCTGCCGCTCATCGCCCGCGTGAAGCCCGCGTATCGCAAGCAGTGGATGATGGTCGCCGACCTGGCCCGCAGCGGCAATCCGAACCGCAAGCTCCAGGAGGTCATCGACCAGGCGCTCGTGGCCTGGGTCGGGGATGAGGTCGAGGACTCGCCGGGTCCCGCCGCGGCACGCGAGCCGGACGACGTCGAGCCCTTCTCCGCCTACTCCGGCCGGATCGCCGACGCCCTCGACTCCGCCTCGCAGGGATCGGGTACCACCCTCGTGGTGTCGTCGGCAGGGACGATCGCCGCGGCCGTCGCGCCGCTCCTGGGTATTCCCCCGGTCGCCTGGCCCGCCCAGCACCGGGTGATGGTCAACACGGGCATCACGAAGGTCGTCCGCGGGCAACGCGGGATCACGCTGATCTCCTTCAACGAGCACGGACACCTCGAAGGCGCCCCCGACGTGAAGATCACCTATCGCTGACCGGGCGCCCGTGTGCGCCCCCGCGGGCCGGGTCTGAGACGATCCGCCCATGCGTTCCTCGGTCCTTCCCGCCACCGCGCTCGTCCTGGCGACGACCACCCTCGCCGCGTGCGGGGGGGTCGACAAGCAGAAGTACGTGCAGAGCGTGACGAACCTGCAGCAGAAGACCTCCACGGAGGCGGCGTATCAGTCCGACGAGATGGCGAAGGCGACGACGCCCGGCGCGCTCTCGCAGGAGCTATCGGAGCTCGGGACCTCCATCGATGCGAACGCGAAGAAGCTCGCGGCGATCGAGACGCCCGACGAGGTCGACACGCTCCACGCGGACTACGTGGACCTGATGGAGCAGTACGGCCGAGACCTCAAGGCGCTGGCGGGCGAGGTCAAGACGTCCGACGCGAAGACCACCAACCGCCTCCTCAAGCGCGCCTCGACCATCACCGCCAAGCTGGCCACGGACGAGTCCAAGCTCGTGACCGGCATCAACAGCGCCCTGCGCTAGCGCGGGTCGACACGTACGCCGGACGGCCGCCTTCAGGCCCCGGCGGTCAGCCCGGCGCGCGCATCGGCGTGCTCGGGCTGCCAACCGAGTTCGCGGCGCGCCCGCGCGCCCGTCGCCACCTGATCGAGCGCCATCGCATCGGCGAGCGCGCCGAACGCGGCCTGTGCCTCTGCGAGCGGCCAGGACCGCGGCTCGGCGGTCGATCCGGTCGCCTTGGCGACCGCCTCGGCGACATCGCGCTGCGTGAGGACGTCCGCCACCCCGATGAACCTGGAGCCGTGCGGGGCCTCGAGTGCGAGGACGTAGAGCGCGGCGATGTCGTCGACGTGCACCAGCGACCAGTGGCCGGAGCCGTCGTCGAGGAAGCGCGGTGTGTCGTCGTCGGTCTTCGAGAAGAGCGGCACGAGGCCCTGACCCTGGCCCCCACCCCAGACGAGCCCCGGGATCACGAACACGGCGTGGGCTCCAGGGGTCTCGACGACCTCGTGCTCATTGCCGGGTCGCCAGGCCGTGATGGCCGGCGGCGCCAGCGGGGAGTCCTCGGTCGCGACCCCGTCGGTATCGCCATAGACCCAGACGCCGCTCGTGTGCACGTACGGCTTGCCGCCGAGCCCCGCGAGGATGGCCTTCGCGACGGCGAGGTCGGCGGCCGGTCCGTCGGCGTCGTTGGTGGCGGCCGTGTGGATGGCGGCATCGGCGGCCGCAGCGGCGGCCGTCACGGTGGCGGCGTCCGTCAGCTCGCCGCGCACGGAGGTCGCTCCTGCGGCCTCGACCGCCGCCGCGGAGGCGTCGCTGCGTACGAGCGCCGACACCTCGTGCCCCGCCGCGATCAGCTGCGCGACCAGGGCGCTTCCGATATAGCCGGTTCCACCTGTCACGAACACGTGCATTGCTGCTCCAATCTGGCGTCGTCCGTCTCCGATGGCGACGGCGCGTTGCCCACGCTAGCCCCTGTCCCCCGCCCGTTCCAGAACGGGACTTCGCTCGGATGAGCGAGCCCGACGACCAGCCCGAC
>JAURVW010000828.1 GCA_030655275.1 Solirubrobacteraceae bacterium | reverse complement strand
GCCGCCGCCGCGGCCGTGTTGGACGGGCTGACGACGACCGGCGGCGTGCTCGGCTGCCCGTCGACCGCAGGCATCTCGCCATTGCCGCCGCTGCTGCTCGGGTTGCTGGTGGCGCCGCCCTCCGCGCCACCACCGCCGCTGCCGCCACCGCACGCGGCGAGCAAGGCCAGCAGCATGGCGGCTGCCGCGTGGCGCACGCCGCGTGCAGTTGAAAACGAGCTCGACGCAAACTCTTGAAACTTCGACACAGGGACTCCCGTTGCTGACCTTCGCTCCATCGGAACGACAGGCCGCAGGCGCCATGCCTGCTGCGGAAAGAACCTGGAATGTCAATCGCGGTGGCGGGCCGTGATCGAGTTGGCGCGTCGCCGGGTCGGCGTGAAAGCGGTTGCGACAGAACGCGGTCGAGTTGCGAACGAATGCTTCCGCGGGTAACGGCAAGCATCGTCGCTTCAGTTTTCCCGGCGCGTGCCGAGGGGGTGTCAGCAGAGGGTCGTCGGCGCGGGTGTCAAAGCAATGCCGAGAGCGAACGGCGCACGAGGTCGGTGTCCTGTGCGCTGCGCGCCGCCCAGTCGGCGAGCTGGTCCTCGCCGATCTTGCCGACGTTGAAGTAGGCCGCGTCGGGGTGCGCCATGTAGAAGCCGCTGACGCTCGCCGCCGGAGTCATCGCGAGGCTTTCGGTCAGCGCCATGCCGATGTCGGCGCAATCGAGCACGCGGAACATCTCGGCCTTGACCGTGTGATCGGGGCACGCCGGGTAGCCGGGCGCGGGGCGGATGCCCTGGTACTGCTCGGCGATCATCTCGGCGTTCGTCAGCTTCTCGTCGGCTGCGTAGCCCCAGAACTCCTTGCGCACGCGCTCGTGCAGGCGTTCGGCAAAGGCTTCGGCGAGGCGGTCGGCGATCGCCTTGAACATGATCGAGCTGTAGTCGTCGAGGTCGTCGAGGAACTGCTTGTCCTTCTTCTCGGCACCGATGCCGGAGGTGACCGCGAACAGCCCGATGTGGTCGGCGATGCCGCTCGACTTCGGCGCGATGAAGTCGGCGAGGCAACGGTTCGGTCTCGCGACCCCGTCGATCACCGGGCGCACGGTCTGCATGCGCAGGCCGCGCCAGGTCATCAGCACCTCGCTGCGCGAGGCGTCGGTGTAGATCTCGATGTCGTCGTCGTTGACGGTGTTGGCCGGGTAGAGGCCGATCACGCCGTTCGCGGTCAGCCAACGGCCCTCGATCGCGCGGCGCAGCAGGCGCTGGCCGTCGCTCAGCACACGACGCGCCGATTCGCCGACGACCTCGTCGTTCAGGATCGCGGGGTACGGGCCGGCGAGGTCCCAGGTCTGGAAGAACGGGCCCCAGTCGATGCAGTTCGCGATCTCGCCGAGGTCGTAGTTCTTGAAGACGCGCCGGCCGGTGAACTTCGGCTTCGCCGGCGTGAAGCTCGACCAGTCGATCGGCGCCTTGTTGGCGCGCGCCTGCGCGAGCGTGACGAGCGGC
>JAURVW010000826.1 GCA_030655275.1 Solirubrobacteraceae bacterium | reverse complement strand
CGAGCGGCTGGCCGCAGGCGACAAAGCGGCGCACCGGCGTGCCCGCGCCCGAGTCGGCATCGGCATCGCGCTCGACGAAGCGACCTTCGCGCAGCAGCGTGGCATCGACCGACACGGTGCGCAGCACGGCCCCGTTCTGCGGGATGGTCACGCCCAGCACCGCCTCGGCCAGACCGTACGAAGGCATCAGCGCGGCCGCCGGCATGCCGGCAGCACCGAACACGGCCAGCGCGCGCTCCATGGTCTCGGCGCGCACCGGCTCGGCGCCGCAACTGAGGCTGCGCAGCGAGTCGAGCCGGGCCGTGAGCGGCTTGCCCGCCACTGCCTGCAGGCAGGCCGCGAAGCCCGAGTCCGGCGCGCCGGTGTGCGTGATGCCGTAGCGGCCGATGGCGTCGAGCCAGCGCACCGGGCGACGCAGAAACGCGATCGGCGACATCAGGTAGCTGGTGGCGCCCGCCACGATCGGCGAGACGATGCCGATGACCAGACCGTAGTCGTGAAAGTGCGGCAGCCAGCTGAGCGCACGCGCGTCGGCGCCGGCATGGCCGCACGCGATCATGGCGCGCGCGTTGGCAATCACGTTGGCGTGCGACAGCCGCACGCCGCGCGGCGCCGAGGTCGAGCCCGAGGTGTACTGCAGGTAGGCGACCGAGGTGGCGCTGGCCTGCACCTCGGCGGCGAACGGCGGGAACGCAGGTCGTTGCGCCTCGTCGGGCAGTGCCCGCCAGCGTGCCAGCGTGAAGGTGCCCGGGTCGAGCGCGGAGGCGGACGCGTCGAGCAGCTCGCCGGTGGTCAGCACGAGCGCGGCGCGTGCGTCCTCGATGATGCTGCTCAGGCGCCGCGCGGCCTGATGCAGCCGCATGCGGTCCGGCGGCGGCACCGGCACGGCGATGCGCCCGGACAGGATGCAGGCCCAGAAGATCCGCACGAAGTCGAGCCCCGCCGGAAAGGCCAGCACCACGCGGTCGCCGGGCGCGCTCACGCTCGCGAGCCACGCGGCCAGCTGCGCGACGTCGCGCCGCAGTTCGGCAAAACTGCAGGCCGGCCCGAGTTGCGCGTCGTCCACGAGCATGGCGTAGGCCCGCTTGGCGGGTTCAGCGTCGCACTGCGACAGGAACAGCCGGCCCAGTGTCAGATCGTCGGCGGGCATGTCCCGAATGCTAATCGGCGCCCGCGTCACGGGCTGCGCGGGCCACGCGGGCGCGGCGGCTTGTCATCGCCGCCGAACAACTTTTCCACCTTCTGGCCAATGCGCGCACCGATGGCAGTGCCGACACCGGGCAGCACGGCGCTGCCGATGGCCGCACCGGTGAGTGCACCGCCGGTCAGCGACAGCTCGGGCGCGTCGAGCGTGCCGGCCACTTTCAGCGGC
>JAURVW010000814.1 GCA_030655275.1 Solirubrobacteraceae bacterium | reverse complement strand
CCCCCGGAAATGTGTAGCCCATCCTTATCTTTCCTTAAAGAATTCGCACTTTTGGAGCTTTTTGCCTGTTTTTGATGTTTTTAGACCCCCCCGGAAATGTGTAGCATTTCCTTATCTTTCCTTAAAGAATTCAGGTTTTGGACCCCTTTTTGGGGTCCTTTTTTGCCTCGAATCCCCCCCCCTTCCGGAAATGCGGGTTTTCTGCGTTTTTGGCACTTTTCCAAAAATTCCCATTACAGAACCGCAATCAAAAACCCCGGTTTTGGGGTTCCCTGGGTCCCCCCCCCCAGGGGCTTGGCTTTTCGGGGGTTTTTGCCATTTTTAGGCGTTTTTGCCTGTTTTTTAGGCTTCTTGACGTTTTCGTGGTGTTGTAGGTGTTGCACCCCCGGAAATGTTTATCCCGTCTTATCTTCCTTAACGAATTCCGTTTTTAGACTTTTGGGTCCTTTTTACTTAAACCCTTTTAGGTCTAATTCGGATGTTATAGGTTTTAACCCCCCCCCCGGTTGTGTAGCCCGTCTTTGTCTTGCCTTAAAGAATTTGCACTTTTGAGGGCTTTTTGCCTAATTTTATGTTTGGGACCCCCAGATTTGTGTAGCCCACCTTAGCTTTACTGACGATTTTGCGTTTGTCTTTCTAGTTTTAAAAAAAAACCAACGTCATTTTAAGACTAGGTTTTAAAACTCCCAGAAACGTTAAACTTCTTTTTTTCTAACCGATTTTCTTTTTTTCTCCCTTTTTTGTTATTTTTACCTTGTTTGTCCTATTAGAATCCTGGATTGTAGCACGACCTAAACGTGTTTTTGCAATTTCGCTTTTTAACCCTCCAACCCGGAATGGGAATTTGTTTTTGCATTGCACACAATTCCCATTACAGATAACCAAACCAATTTTTGGGTTGGGCCCCAATATTTGCTCCCCTGGGATCTTACCTTTTTACTGCGGCTGATTTTTAAGGTATGTTTATCGTAATTTTTTGCTTCCTACAAACGAATGGCAACTGTTACATTACTGATTTTCAATCTTTTTATGCATTTTCTACGTTTAGCTCACGCCCCCGACGGGGGTTGCCTCTTATTTACCTTTTGCCTACGCCTGTGAGCCTTCTTGCTTTCTTGCAACCTGTTATGTTGTGCTTTGTTCTCCCCCACGTGAAGCAACACGCAGGCTCTTCGAAGACTCTATGAGATTTGTCTGTCTAGCGTCCGCCTGGCAACGGATTTCGTTTGTTTTAACGCACTAGGTGACGGCACAACCCATGATTTGTTCTTCGGAGTATTTGATTGCTTTTTCTAGTTTCCTTATGTGCTTAAGTCCCCTGTGTATAAACCACTGACAAGATCTTCTGCTAGCTATGTATTCTCTCTTTTAGTTTGTGTGCCCAGTCTGACTTTCTGTAAACCGCGTTTTTTTCAGGCCTCTCACTTTTTAGCCTGTCTTGTTGACTTTGGAACTAACGCAATTCATTTTAAAATGTCTACTTTTAGTCGTTTATTCTGACGGTCCTAAAACGCATTAATGATTTAAAATAAAGTTTGTCATACTCCGATTTTGTTTTATTCTAGCTGCGATGCTATATTAGCCATGCTTCCTTACTTGGACATTATTTTGTTTTGCATACCACGTGACTTTTTGTCTAGTAGCGGACCCTCCCCTTAGTTTTAGCTATCGTTTGGTTTTGCCTTTTTGTTGGAAATCTTCGAACTCTAATGTTACTTTGACTACTTGTGTAAACTTGCATTAATGCTATACCTCTTAACGTTTTCTCCGCGTATGACATTAAAAACAATGTGTAAAGAAACATAATTGTTTCTACAGTTTGAGAGTAAATATTCTCCCAAATGCTGTTATTCAGTTTTACCTCTCGTTTAGCTTTTCGGAATATACGAAGTCTGTAAGTAGTCCTCGTATTCGTTGACTTTCTTTTCGATTGTCACTTTACGTTAGTTGCTTAGTTGATTCAGGCTCCTCCTTCACCCCCTCTTCCTCCATCTCCCTCCTCTTTGCTCCCGCCCTCCCCCGCCCTTTCTCGCTCCCCCCTTCCCTTCCTCCCCTCTCCCTCTCCC
>JAURVW010000799.1 GCA_030655275.1 Solirubrobacteraceae bacterium | reverse complement strand
CTCGTCGGCCGGCCGGTCGTGGTGCTCTCGTCGAACGACGGCGCCTGCATCGCGAGCTCGAACGAGGCCAAGGAACTCGGCGTGAAGATGGCGCAGCCGTGGATCCAGGTGCGGCACATCGAACGCACCGCGGGCCTGATCGCGGTCTCGGCCAACTTCGAGCTCTACAGCGACATGAGCGCGCGCATGATGGCCGTCGCCGGCCGCTATGCGCCGCGCCAGCAGGTCTATTCGATCGACGAATGCTTTCTCGATTTCGACGGCGTGCGCGGCGACCTGGTCGAGATCGGCCGCGCTTTGCGCGCCGCGGTGCTGCTCGAAGTCGGCCTGCCGACCTCGATCGGCTTCGGCACGACCAAGACGCTCGCCAAGCTCGCCAACCACGTCGGCAAGACGGCCGATCGCAAGCCCGGCACGTATCCGGCGCCGCTCGCGCAGGTCTGCAACTTCGCCACGCTGCACGCCGATGAACTCGACGCGGTTTTCGCCGCCACCGAGGTCGGCGAGGTCTGGGGCATCGGCCGCAAGATCGGCGCCGCGTTGCGCGCGGCCGGCATCGCCAGCGTGCGCGACTTCGTGCGCGCCGACGCGGCGACGATCCGGCGCCAGTTCAGCGTCGTGGTCGAGAAGACGCTGCTCGAGCTGCGCGGCACCGCCTGCCTCGAGATGAGCGACATCGACGACCAGTCGAGCGCGAAGCAGCAGATCCTCGTCTCGCGATCGTTCGGGCAGGCCATCGTCGAGATCGAGGCGATCGTCGAGGCGGTCAGCGAGTTCGCCTCGCGCGCGGCCGAGAAGCTGCGCCACCAGGAGAGCAGCGCGAACGCGGTCGGCGTGTTCTTCGCGACCAGCCCGTTCCGCCCGAACGACCGCCAGCACAGCGTCAACGTGACGACGCCGCTGGTGCGGCCGAGTGCCGACAGCCGCCTGCTGGTCGAGACCGCCGTGCGCGCCGCGCGGCGCGAGTTCCGGCCCGGGTTCAACTACGCCAAGGCGGGCGTGATCCTCTCCGACCTGCAACCCGCCTCGCAGCACCAGGGCGAACTCGACCTGTTCGACGCGGCCACGCCCGACGCGCCGCCAAAAGACCGAAGCGCGCTGATGGACGCGATGGACGTGCTGAACCGCCGCTTCGGTCGCGACGCGGTGCGCGTCGGCAGCACCACGCTCGCGAGCCACGACGCCGAGGTGCGCGCGTGGGCGACGAAACAGGAGCGCCGCTCGCCGCGCTTCACGACGCGCTGGGACGAGATGCCGGTGGTGAGGGCGTAGATCGGGGCTTTGCTTCGAGCGCGACGCGAGGGGTCGAGGACTTCGGAAGCTCCGGCGAGTCAGAGCAGGCGGGCGCGGTTCACCTCGGGCATCTGGCCGGCATCGAGGCGGCGCGCGATCGCCTGCTTGAACTCGTCGGTGGGCTTCTCGTACGCCGGCAGGCTGCGGTAGAGATCAGGCTCGGCGCTGCCATCGAGCAGCGGCGTCGTGCTGGCACCGTCGTCGCTGCCGAGGTGGGCGCTCAGCGCGCCCTGCGCGCTCGTGGGGAGCTGCAAGGTCCCGCCTTCGAGCCAGGCCAGTACATCGGTCATCACGGCCGGGATGCCGGTCAGCCCGCCGTGCACGCCACGCACGTAACGGGTCTCCACGTCTTCGAGCTGGGCCGAGGCAAGCGGCACACGGCCGTCGCCGTCGTAGTCGACGCGGCCCTCGATGCGGTCGGTCTGCTTCTTCGTGCGTTCCCACGCGCCCCAGAACAGCGTGTCGAACTCGAGCCGGAACAGGCCCGCCTGGCCGACGCCGGCGATCATCAGCATGCAGTCCTTGAACTCCTGTAGCAGGTTGTCGTGCCAGTGGAAGAGGTCTTCGTGGAAGCGCTTGGCCTCGTCGAGCACGGTTTGCAGGCGCTGCAGGCCGGAGGCATCCAGGTCGTCGAGCTTCCAGGCCGCGGCGTCGTAGAGGTCGAAGTTGGCGCAGGGGTGGTCTTCGGGCTGGAAGCCGGCGCTGCGCGTGCCCGGGTACACGCCGACCGGCGCGGGCAGCAGGCTCAGCACGCCGCGCAGGCTGCGGAAGGTGGCGCGGCTCAGGAACATGCCGAGCGCGGCGAGCGCCTCGAAGCCCCACAGGTGGTTCTTCAGGTAGCCGGCGATCGCAGGCGAACCGTAGTGCGGAGTGCCGATGAAGACGATCTTGCCGATCTTCGGCCACATCGCCTCGCCGTGCAGCATCAGCGCGCTGCGGATCATCAGGCCGCCCATGCTGTGCGCGACGAGGTGCACCTTCTCGCCGGTCTCCGCGGCACGTGCGAGCACGCTGTCGCGCAGCGCCGCGGCCGAGCTCGCGAAGGACTTGCGCCAGTCGTACGGGAATTCGCCGCTCCCGCCGAAGGATTTCGAGACCGCGATCGCGCGCCGCAAGCTGCCGTACTGCACGTCGATGCCGCCGGCCTGGATGTCGGCATCCACGTCGGCATCGCTGCCGTCGGCCGCAAGGGCCAGGCCGTCGAGCTGGTCGCGCGCGAACATCAGGTCGAGCCACCAGACGCCGCCGAGGCCCTTGCTGATCAGCGTGCTGCCCATCACGCCGGGTACGAACAGCACGTTCTTCGGGCCGGCGATCGCGAGGTCGGTCGGCTTGGCCTGGCCGAGATCGGCGCGCAGTTCGGCGAAGGCGGCGTCGCCCAGGTGCACGCGCAGCGCCTCGGCGATCGCCGGTTGCTCGCGCAGCATCTTGTCCTGGGTCTCGCCATCGGCGACGAGGAACG
>JAURVW010000795.1 GCA_030655275.1 Solirubrobacteraceae bacterium | reverse complement strand
GCCGACGACCCGCCCGGCGGGCAACGAGAAGGAGACGTCGTCGAGGGCCAGGGTGTCGCCGAAGCGATGGGTGAGGTGATGCGCCTCAAGTGCCACTCCCTCTAGAGGTACCAGGTGCGACAGGCGCGGCCGTGACCACCCGGTGCCTGCGCACGGGCACGCCCGGTCTGCCACGATCCGCCGCTGTGCATTCCTCCGGCACCCCTCGCCGGGACCGCGCCTTCCTCGCGGTCCTCGCGCTCCTGCTCGCCATCGGCGTGATCACCGCCGTCACGCGCGGCGGCGGCAATCCCCAGAAGACCTCAGCGCAGAAGCCGGCCGATGCCGCGGAGGGCGCCAGCGGTGATGCCGGCTCGGCCGCGATGGCCGCGCTGCGCTACCAGGCCGGCGACGACGACCAGTACGCCGAGCGCGCCGCCGCCGGCTTCTCGCATCCGCTCTACGCCGCGGTGCCCGGCGGCGCCGTCGCCACGGCCAAGCGGGTCGCGGCCTGGCGCGGGGAGATCGAGAAGGCGGCCTCCGTCGACGATTCCCCCGTCGACGCCGACACCCTCGAGGCCCTCGTGTACCTCGAGAGCGCGGGCCGGCCGAACGCCTCCGCGACCGGCAAGATCTCCGGCGCGATCGGCCTCACCCAGATCGTCGGCGGCACCGCCAACGACCTCCTCGGGATGAACGTCGACCTCGCCCGATCGCAGGACTACACCGACGAGCTCGCCAAGGTCACCAAGCAGATCGCCCGCTGGGACGCGCGGGGCTCGACCGTCGCCGCGACCCGCGGGCGCAAGCGCCTGGAGGCCCTGCGGATCGCCCGTGCCAAGACCGACGGCCGCTTCGTGCCGGCCACCGCGCTGGCGGCGACGGTCAGGTACCTCGAGATCGCGAAGGACAAACTCGGCCGGGAGGATCTCGCCCTCACGAGCTACCACATGGGCATCGGCAACCTGCAGAACGTGCTCGCCGCCTACGGGCGCAAGAGCGTGTCGTACGTGCAGCTCTACTTCGACGTCGACCCCAAGCGCGCGCCGAAGGCCTACCGGATCCTCAGCCAGTTCCAGGACGATTCCGCCACCTATTACTGGCGGATCCTGGCGGCGAAGTCGATCATGAAGCAGTACCGCGAAGACGCCGGCGCGCTCGCGGCCACGGCGAAACTCGTGACCTCGAAGGCCTCCCGCGAGGACCTCATGCACCCCCCGGACGCCAACCCCGGATTCAAGGACGGGGACGCGCTGCAGGAGGCCGAGGACGACGGCGAACTGATCCCGCTGCCGATCGCCGCGCTCAACGCGAACGGCGTGGCCGTGAGCCCCGCGATGGGCGAGCTGGCGGGCCGGCTGAAAGCCCCGCGGTCGCGCTACCGGGCGCTGCGACGCGGCTCCCTGGCCACCCTCGTGACGATCGGCGCCGCCGTGAAGGACCTCACCGGGGGCAAGAAGGTGCTCGTGGCGACCAGCTCCGTGCGCGACCTGGGCTACCAGTCGCTGCTGCAGTCCGAGACGGTGCAGGCGACCCACGCCTACTCCCTGCACACGTCCGGCTGGGCCGTCGACGTCTCACGCTCCTACGCCTCCACGCGTCAGGCGCAGATGTTCCAGTTCGTACTCACGCGGATGCAGGCGCTGAACCTGATCTCGTTCGTGAAGGAGCCGGAGGCGATCCATTTCACCGCCGCGGACGACACCGAGGCGCGGCTCGGGCCGATCCTCGAGGTCGCCCTCGGCCGCAGCTGACCGGCCGGGTCGGCTGCGGCTGGTCGCCTGGACTGCCGATGCACCTGGATGACCCCCGGTCCGCTCCGTAGAGTGCGCGATTCCCGAACCCGGCCAGCCCCCAGCCGACCTCGCCTCCAGACGATCAGCCAGGCTTCCGTGACCCGTTCATCCCGACGCCTCCACCCCGCCCGGTGGATCGCCCCGGTCGCCGTCCTGGCGGGCCTGGTGCTGGCGCCCGCGCCGGCCCTTGCCGCGCCCGCGGTCACGGCGCCGCCGCGCTGCTTCATCTACTGGCCGGGCAAGGGCTCGCAGGCGATCCCGATCACCCTCACCGGTTTGGCCCCCGAGCAGAAGGTGCGGCTCGAACTGCGCGTCCGCGGGATCACGGTGAGTGGCCTGCCCATGCTCGCGGCCGATTCGACCGGTGCGGTCGAGACGCGCCTGAGCAACTGGACCTCCGGTCTCGACGACGGCCCGTCGCGTGGCCTGGAGGCGATGCTCGCGGTCTCCGACGTGACGACCGGCACCGAGCTCGCGTCGACGCCCGTGCAGATCGCGACCGCCGGCCTCGACATCGACACGCGCACGAAGACCTATGCGGCCGAGCGGCGCTGGATCGTGTCGGGTCTCAGCCGACTCACCGGCGGTCCGACCTACTACGCCTTCTACTTCAAGGACGGCCGGCAGGTCGGCCACCAGAAGCTCGGCCCGGCCGGTGAGTGCGGATACCTGCGCACCCGCAAGCTCCTCATCCCGTTCGCGCAGCTCGGCACCTTCGAGCTGCGTGTGCAGGCCTCCTCCAAGTTCCGCAAGTCGCGCGCGTGGGCCGGCGGCACGGTCACGCAGAAGCGTCGCGCGTCGAAGCGCCCGAGGTCCTGAGCGGGCCGCCCTCCGGGGCGAACGAACGAGCGCGGGCTGGCGCGTCGGCCTACCACTGTTCGAGATACCAGCGTTCTCTTGGATGCCCCGGTGGGACCACGCGCGCGCCCGGTGAACCACATACCGTTGCGCCGTAGATCCACCCGATGAAGGCCTCGAAGATGCTCCTGCCCCGCTCCGCTCGCACCACCCTCCTCGCGGGCGCGCTGCTCGCGCTCCCGTCCACCGCCGGCGCTGCCGCCCTCGCGCCGTCCGGCGCCTGCTACCTGATGGAGCCCACCCAGGGCCTGGCCATGCCGATCAACGCGACGGCCTCGGGCCTCGCCGCCGGTCAGAGCGTCTCGCTGCGCCTCTCGCGCAAGGGCGTGGTCGCCGGCACGTCGCCGGCGGCGGCCGCAGATGCGGCCGGCAACCTCAGCCTGTCGCTCACGGCGTGGTCGCTGTCGCTCGGCAGCGCGCCGAGCAAGGAGGTCGCCGGCACGCTCGAGGTGATCGACACCGCCTCCGGTGCGGTCGTCCCCGGTGCGTCGGCGGAGGTCTCCATCGCGAACCTCAACTACTCCGTGAGCGGTTCCCGCGGGCTGCGTACCTGGAAGATCCAGGGTCTCGCGGCGCTCTCCGGCAACGCGACCTACTACGCCCACTACTTCAACAACGGCAAGTACAAGGGCCGCCTGAAGATCGGCACGGGCAAGGGCGCCTGCGGGTACCTCAACACGAAGCGCCCGCTCACGCCGTTCTCGAAGATCGGCCGCTACGACGTCGTGATCCAGGCCTCGAAGACCTACAACGCCGACCTCCCGGGCTTCAAGGGCAGCGTGAAGGTCACGAAGCGTTACCGCTAGACCTCAGGTCCTTCTCGCACCGGGGCTTCGGCTCTGCGCGAGATGCGAAGGGGAGGGGCGGACGGTCGCGATCGGCGATCGTCCGCCCCTCCCGTCATTTGACGGTCGTCTTGCGCTCGACGAGCGTCTCGTTCCCTGCCGCGTCGGTCGCGGTGAACCGCAGGGTCGCCTTCAGGCTGCCCTTGCCGAGCTTGGATGCCTTGATCTTCAGCGCGAGCTTCGCCCGACCCGCTGCCGTGGTCTTCGTCGTCGCGCTGCCGAGGACCCGCTCGGTGGTCTTGCCCTTCTTCGTGGACTTCACGACCAGCTCGACGCCGACCGTCGCAGCCTCGTCGACCTTTGCGACCAGTTCGAGACCGCTCTTCCCCGCGAGCTTGCTCCGCTTGAGCGATTTCGTCGACCCCTCCAGGGTGAGCGACGGCTTCTTCACGTCGACGGGAGCGAGGACCGGCGTCGGGACACTGGTCGGCACCGGGACGGCGGTGGGCGCCGGAGCGGCGGTCGGAGCCGGGGTCGGGGTCGGCGCGGTGGGATCGAACTCGAACGCACCGATGTCGATCGCGGGACCCACGACTCGCGCCTTGCCAGCGACATCGAGGCTTCCGCTGAGCGGATCGGAGATGCCGGCGTCGATCAAGGTCGATCCGGCCAACGGCGCGCCGGCCTCGGAGATGAGAGCGTCGGAGAACGCGACCGGCGAGCCCGTGACGAACTGGCCGGGTGGCGCGACGGCGGGCCGGTAGGCCGAAGCCGTGGTGGCCAGGGTCACCGAACCGCTGGGGTTCGATGCGACCGTGGAGAAGACGATGTCGGTCGGAGCGTGCAGGAGGCTGTTGACGAGGTCGACCTGCGACGCGCCATAGCCGTAGCCGTAGCTGACGACGAGGGCCTTGCCGTCGGCGAAGATCGAGCTGTTCACGATCCGAGGACTCCCGTCGAACGTCGAGACGCCGAGTCCGATGCCGGCGCCGCCCTTCTGGTCGATGAGCGTGTTGACCACGCGCGAGGCGCCATCCGCGTTGACGGCCAGCGTGCCCGAGTCGGCTTCGACGACCACGCCGTCGAGCGTCGCGGGCATCGCGGGGGTTCCGTTCATCTGCACGCCCCTGCTCCCCGGTGCGCTCGTGCGACGAATGGTGAAGTGACGGATCGTTGCCTGCGTGACCCGGGCCGCGACGTCGCCATC
>JAURVW010000936.1 GCA_030655275.1 Solirubrobacteraceae bacterium | reverse complement strand
GAGCGCATCGAGGCGGTCGCGGCGGCGCGCGGCGAGCACCACGTCGAACCCGGCGGCGACGAACGCCCGGGCGGTCGCCTCCCCGATCCCGCTGGAGGCCCCGGTGATGACGGCGGTCGGGCGGCTGCTCATGGCCGAGATCCTAGGGGCGGGCCAACGGCCGAGCGTCGCCGGCGCGCCGCCCGGTCTCGCGCAGCCCGCACCCCGGGATCGACGGCGTTTCTCGGTACGGTTCGTCGCGGATCGTCGGCCGTCCCGGTGCCGGCAAGCCCTCCGAACAGAAGGATCCTCGTGAACCTGTCCCCGCCCCTCCGAGCAATCATGCTCGGAGCCCTCACGATGCTGGCCCTGGCGCCGGTGTCGGCCACCGCCCGCCCCGGCACCCAACCCGAGCCGATCGTCATCATCGCCGGCGCGAACTTCACCTGCGAGGACGGCGGCTCGCAGCTCGCGAACCTCCCCGCCCTCGTGCAGGAGACCTACACGAACGGTGTGCGCAGCGACGCCGCGTACAAGTGGGGCAAGACCCCGCTGCCGGCCGGCTGGGTGTCGATGTTCACGAAGGCCGACGGCTACGACAAGTGCCTGAACTTCATGCGCCAGGCACGCAAGCTCAGCGACCACCTCACCCTGAAGATCGCGCAGCTCAACGCCTCGCGTCCCGCCGGACTCGACCCGATCACGAAGGTCGACATCGTCGGCATCTCGGCCGGCTCCCTCGTCAGCCGCGCCTGCATCGCCAACGCAGGCCGCGAGAACCCCGAGACGGCGACGCCCGGCTGCGCGGCACTCGTCGACGACTGGGTCGGCGTCGTCCCGCCCAGCCACGGCAGCACGAGCCCCGGCTCGATCGGCTGCCCGTGGACGTCGGTGACCCTCTGCCCGGCCATCAACCCGATCAGCGACTTCCAGCGCAAGCTCAACGAGCGCTACAACGGCGTCGTCGCCGACCAGATGGGCCTCGGTGACGAGACGCCGCAGGTCGCCAGTCCGACGCCCATCGAGTACACGACCCTCTGGGCCGGCAACGACGGCCTGATCACCCCGGCCGCCTCGGCCGCGCTCTGGGGCGCCGGCAACTACCGCGTCGAGTCGGTCGTGAACGGCACGGTGACCCAAGCCACCCACAACAACATGCTCGGCAACTCCCTGTGCAAGGGCTCCCTCGCGTACGAGGCCTCCGGCACCTGGGAATGGATCGTCTACGAACTCCTCGACGTGCCCACGCACTTCGCATTCGGAGAAGAGTCCCCGCGGCAGCTCGCGACGCCGATCGCGCCGTCGTCGTTCCTGACCTGCAGCCAGGCACCGCCCGGTCTCTAGACCTCTGAGAGGACGACGGCGGCCCGTAACCGGTCGCCGTCGTCCGACCGAGGGACAGCGGGCACCGGCGGCCCGTTATGGCGGCCTCGCGGTTTGGTCCAATCATCGATCGGTCACGACGCCAGCACGGACGCGATCTACGATTTTGTGACGAGGTGAGGCAAATTATCTTTCGCCATTTTTGTCACCCCGTCGGGCCCCAGTAGCTGCGCGTGAGTCCGCACGTTTTCTGGTGGTCCAGAAACTATCCGGTACTCCTTACGCCGTGAGCGCTGGCGGCCGCTCCGTCCCACCATCGATGCCGCCGGGAGACGACATGGAAATGTCACGTCAGCCCCTGCTCCGGCGAGCCCTCGCCGTGGGCACGATCGGCCTTGCCACCCTCGTGGCAGCACCGGCCGCGCAGGCCGTCACGTACGACCCGTGGAACATCCCGTCCTCGGAGACCGGCACGGGCGTCCAGGCCAACCACTGCGCGAAGATCGAGATCGTCTACGCCCGTGGAACCGCCGAACCGGCCGGGAACAGCTGGGCCCTCAACGGCTACAACTACTGGGGCTGGCACGGCACCGACTACACCGGCTCCTCCTGGAAGTCGCCGTACTCGGTCTTCTACACCATCGCCAAGGTGCTCGGAAACGACGTCAAGCTCGCCGACGGGAGCCTCAAGCCCCGCGAGTACGTCACCGTCTACGACTCCTCCGCCGGCGCCGCCCTGGCGGGTCGCTCGGACTTCGCACACTGGAACGTTCCGTACCAGGCAGACCTGTCGTTCACGACGGAGTACTCATCGGCCAACAGCGTGCAGGTGGGGACGAAGAACCTCATCGATCACCTCAACGCAGAGAACACCCGCTGCCCCAGCAAGAAGTTCCTGCTGTTCGGTTACTCGCAGGGTTCACTCGTGATCGCCAACGCGCTCGTCGACCGGGTCGCGGATGCGGCTCGTCCGGCTGGCACGAAGTCGAACCTCAAGTACATCTACAGCGGCCCGACGCCCCTGCCGACGCTGAACGCCTCGGCGGCGACCGCCGTCAAGACGGCCGGCCTGCTCGCCGACGGTGGCTTCAACTCCACCGAGAAGCTGCCGCACCTGCCCGCCGGCAGCCCCGCCTGGCTCACGGCGCAGTACGACCGTCACTTCCCGGAGTCGACGATCGTCCCGGCGCAGACCCCGTGGAACATCGACGCCGACACCAAGCGGGACCTCATGGGCCGCAGGAACGCCGCCAACTACGCGCTGACGGGCACCGTCCGCGGTCAGCTCGAGTCCCCGCCGGCCGGCCCGGCCGTCGGCCTGCGCACGAACAACTGGATGCTGCCGCGGTTCGCGGACCGCATCCGGAGCTACTGCATCCTCCAGGACCCGATCTGCAACCGGTCCGAGACCGATGCCAACGCGCATCTGTTGTACTTCAACACGCAGGTCCCGCGCCAGAACCTGGCCATCTTCGCGGTGCAGCGCCTGCGCGACGACGCCGGTTCCGGCTGGACGCGCACCGGCAACGGTCTGAACCTGGGAATCGGCTTCCCGGACCGACTCACCTACGAGTACGAGCTCGACTCGACCGTCAGCCCGTAGTCGACGGGATCGACGGCCCTCGGAGCCCGGCGGGCGCGACCTCGTCGCGCCTGCCGGCTCCGGCCGTTGTGAACGACCCGCCGTTCGCTCCACCGGGCTCTGGTGCCCGCCCAGGCCAGCTGGTATCAACGGCCGGGCATGGACCTCGATCTGCTCGTCATCGGCTCCGGACCAGGCGGGCAGCGTGCCGCCATCCAGGCCGCGAAACTCGGCAAGCGCGTCGCCATCGTGGAACGTGAGCGGGTCGGCGGGGTGTCGCTGCACACGGGCACGGTGCCGTCGAAGACGCTGCGCCAGGCGATCCTGGAGAACATCGCCAGCCGCGGCGCCGACATGCCCGATCCGCTCAACGCGGAGCGTCACGCCGCCGCTGCCGCGCAGTACCTCCGGGACCGCACCGCCCGCGTGATCGCGCAGGAGACCGACGTCGTCCGCGACCAGCTGCGGCGCAATGGCGTGGGCCTGCTGATGGGCGACGCGTCGTTCGTCGACGAGCACGCCGTGCGGGTGAACGACGCGGTGACCGACGCCAAGGACACCGTCGTCACCGCCGAGAAGATCGTGATCGCCGTCGGCACGAAACCCGCTCGGCCCGAGGGCGTCGACTTCGACGAGCGGCGGGTCATCGACTCCGACGGGATCCTGCGCCTGGAGACGCACGTGCCGCGCACGATGACCGTCGTCGGAGCCGGCGTGATCGGCGTGGAGTACGTGTCGATGTTCGCCGCGATGGGCACGCGGGTCACGCTCGTCGACGCGCGACCGAAGCTCCTCCCCTACCTCGACCGCGAAGTCGCGATCGCGCTGCGGTACCTGCTCGGCAAGCGCAACGTGAACTTCCGCTTCAACGAGGAGGTCGTCGCGGTCGAGCGGCAGGAGGGCCGCGCGATCACGCACCTGGCCTCCGGCAAGCAGATCTCCTCGCACACGCTGCTCTACGCGACCGGACGCCAGGGTGCGACGGAGGGCCTCGCCCTCGAGAACGCCGGGCTGGCGGCCGACGCTCGCGGCCGGATCGACGTCGACGACGAGTTCCGCACGAAGAAGCGCCACATCTTCGCCGTGGGCGACGTCGCCGGACCGCCCGGCCTCGCCGCCACGAGCATGGAGCAGGGCCGGATCGCCGCCCTGCGTGCCTTCGACGAGCCCGTCGACTCGTTGCCGGGCCTCGTGCCCGTCGGGATCTACGCGATCCCCGAGATCTCCTACGTCGGCCGCACCGAGGAGGAACTCACCGAAGCGGCCGTGCCCTACGTGGTGGGCATCTCCCGCTACCGCGAACTGGCGAAGGCGCTGATGATGGGCGAGGAGGACGGCTTCCTCAAGATCATCGTGTCGCCCGACGACCGCAGCCTCCTGGGCGTGCACATCATCGGCTCCCAGGCCACCGATCTCCTCCACATCGGGCAGGCCCTGATGAACCGCGAGAACGCCCTGGACTTCCTCGTCTCGGCCGTGTTCAACTACCCGACGCTCGCCGAGGCGTACAAGATCGCCGGACTCGACGCCCAGAACCGGATGCGCGACCTCACCTGAGCCGCCACGGGCGTCCGCGATCGGCGCCGTCCGATCACGGGACATCCGATCGACTCCTGGCGCGTTCGGCTATAGGCTCGGCCGGTGCTCATCGAGCGCGATGCGCCCATCCGTCGACTACGCGCGCTCGCGGCCCAGGCCGCCGGCGGCGCCGGCTCGTGCGTGGTGATCGAGGGCGGCGCGGGCATCGGCAAGACGGCCCTGCTCCGACACCTGCGCGACGAGACCACGGGCCTTGGCTTGCGCGTGCTCTCCGCGACGGGCGCCGACCTCGAACGCGACCACGCCTTCGGGATCGCCCGTCAGCTGCTCGAACCGCTCTGGCGCGGCCTGGGTACCGAGGAACGCGCAACCCTGCTCGACGGCCCGGCCGCACTCGCCCGCCCGCTCGTCGAGCTGACGCCCGCGCCGGTCCCGCTGAGCACGGGCGTGGGAGCGTCGCAACGCGGAGGGATCGCGGGCGCGGTCGAGGCGCAGAGCGTGCTGCACGGCACCTCCTGGCTGATCGGCACGCTCGCGGAGCAGTCCCCGCTGATGCTCGTCGTCGACGACGCCCACTGGGCCGACGAGCCCTCGCTCGACCTCCTCGCCTATGTCGCCCGCCGCCTGGCCGACCTGCCGGTGCTGCTCGTGATCGCCCGCCGCCCGGTCGCCCTGGGCGATGCGGTGGTCGACCCGCCCGGCGAGCACCTGCGCCTCCAGCCGCTCTCCGCCTCCGGTATCGGGGCCGTCGCCGAGGCCGTCCTCGGCCCGGGACAGGGTGCCGGGCTGGCCGAAGCGTGCCTCGCGGCGACCGGCGGCAACCCCCTCTACGTGCGGGCACTGCTCGACGAGCTCGAGGGCCGTCCGGACCGCCCGACCGGGCCCCGAACCGAGAACGCGACGCGCCCTGACGAGGGCGG
>JAURVW010000935.1 GCA_030655275.1 Solirubrobacteraceae bacterium | reverse complement strand
GAGCTGGACCGCGAAGACCTTGCAGACGCCGCCGACAGGGCCAGGAGCCAAACCGAATGGCTGGAGGCAGCCGAATTCCTGGAGCTCATCGAAAGTGCCGAAGAAGGGAGAAGGAGGCACCTGTCGGAAGGGGAGGCCGTGGCACGACGAAAACTCGTGGCCGCGCAACATGTTCACAGAGCCGCTCTCATCGAACGCGAAGAGGCGGCCGCCCGCCAGGAGGCGAAGGAGGGATGGAGGAGAGGCCTCATCGACCTAGCCGAAAGGGAGGAAAACGGACAGCTGCGGCGGAACGAGAGCAACGCGCGTGCACGGAAGCAGGCAGAAGCACAGCAAAGACTTGTGACGGAGCACCACGCCAACTGGACCGCCTTCATCGAACTCGAAGAAGCGGGCGTCTTCCAAGAAGCGAGGGAGGGATGGGAGCGAGAACTCATCACCCTAGCCGAAGCGGAGGAACGGTGGCTGCTAGGCCGGAACGAGATCAGCGCGTACGTGCGAAGGCAGGCAGCTCGAGAAGGCGGTCGTCGGGACACCCAAACGGACCGTGGCAGCGAAGAGCAGAAGTCCAGCGACTCTGGGGACAGGAGACCCCGCGACAACCAAGGCGCGGAGGAGGCTCAGCCAGGAGGGCAATCGGAAAGAACCAGTAGCAGCAAGAGGGGAGCACCAACGGCGGAGGCCGACGAAGGTGCACCTCAGAAGCGCAAAACCCGGAGAGGCGCGTGGACGGTGGCGACGCTCAATGTCAGGCGGAAGTCCAGCACGAGCGAACTGAGTCTCACGGCAGCCAAGCACAACATTGACATTATGGTCCTCACGGAGCTAGGGAACGGAAACGCGGCATTCGCGTGCTACGAGTCCGCCCGAAACGAAAGGAAGACCTATTGGAATGTGCCGGCAGGCAAGCAGGGAGTTGGTTTCGCAGTCAGAGTGGGCCCTGGGGCACCGATCGTGAGAGACGTGGAATACCTCTCACCGAGAGTTGCCAGGCTACTCACATGCTGGAGGAAGCAAGCAGTGACGGTCATCGGGTGCTACGCACCGACCGACGGAGGCCACAGCAAGACAGAGCGAGCGGAGTTTTGGCGGACCCTGCAAACAGCGGTGGACACGGCGAGAGGGCACGTTATAGTCCTAGGGGACTTCAACGCGGACCCAACCGTACCGGCGCGCGACAGGGCCGCGAACCGTACACACCTAGATGAACTGCTCAGCACCTG
>JAURVW010000755.1 GCA_030655275.1 Solirubrobacteraceae bacterium | reverse complement strand
CCGCGCAATCGCGCGGAATGCGCGACCAATCACCGCTCTCGGTTACTCGATCCGCGCAATCGCGCGGATTGCGCGCCCGTACGCCCCGCCGCCCCCTCGATCCGCGCAATCGCGCGGATTGCGCGCCCGTACGACTAGCCGCACGACCGACTGCCCCCAGCCCACGGGATCGGCAAGCGGCTCGTCGGTCGGGTCGGGGCCGAGCGCCTTGACCACCTACTACTTCTTGCGGTTCAAGAACGCGGTCATGGCCTCGCGGGCGGCGTCGGAGCCGAACAGCCGCGCGGACAGCTCCCCCATCTCCTCGGCCTGGCTGTCGATGCGCGCCAGGAGGTCGCGGGCGAGCAGCGCCTTGGTCTCGCGGAGCCCTTGGGGAGCACCGGTCGCGAGCTCGGCGCACATCGCCGCGGCGGCCTCGTCGAGGCCGGCTGCAGGCACCGCACGGGTCACCAGGCCCATCGCGACGGCCTCGGCGCCGCTGAACGCCGCTCCGCTCAGGCACGCGTACGCCGCCGCGCGCGAGGTGAGCCGGGGCAGCACGGTCAGCGAGATGACGGCGGGGGTCAGGCCGAGCTTGACCTCGGTGAGGGCGAAGCTCGCCTCCTCGGCGGCGACCACGATGTCGCAGGCCGCCACGATGCCGATGCCTCCGGCGCGCACCGGGCCGCGCACGACCGCGACGACCGGCTTGGACATCGCGACGATGAAGCGCTGGAGGCCGACGATCGCCTGGACGCCGACCGACATGCCGTCGGACGAGGCCTCGGACAGGTCGGCGCCCGAGCAGAACACCCGGTCGGCCGAGGTCACCACGGCGACCCGCACCGACTCGTCGGCCTCGGCCCGCCCGAGGCGGTCGGCGAGCTCGGTCACCAGCTGGCGCGACAGGGCGTTGCGGTTGTGGGGCGAGTCGAGCGTGATGGTGGCGACGGCGCCGTCGACGGTGAGGTGGACGAGCTCGGTCGCGGGGGCTGCCCCGGGGGTGATGTCGGCCATGTCACCATCCTGCCGCACCCGCCCGGCCCATCCGTAGGGCCTCTCGGCGACGAACACACCCCATGATCTCCCGCCGCGCATATGCCCTGTACGGCCTCCTGGCCACCCTCGTGGGCATGGCGGTCGGACACCTCGTCGCCTCCCTGCTGCGCCCCGACTCGTCGCCGCTGTTCGCCGTGGGCTCCTTCGTCGTCGACCTCGGCACCGACGGCCGCTTCGCCGGCGTCAAGGACTACGCGATCGAGAAGTTCGGCGAGAACGACAAGGTCGTCCTGGTCGGCACGGTCATGGCGGGTGTCGCCGTCCTGGCCCTGGTCGCCGGGGTCCTGACCCGCATCCGCTACCTCTTCGGCGCCGCGATGCTCGTGGTGCTGGTGGGTGTCGCGGCCGCGGTGGTCGTCAGCCGCCCGCTGTTCGAGGCGCTCGACCTGGTCCCGA
>JAURVW010000753.1 GCA_030655275.1 Solirubrobacteraceae bacterium | reverse complement strand
CGGAACGAGGCGTCGGTGTAGTCGTGCATCGCGACGGTCCCCTCCCCCTCGAGCATCACGAGCTGGGGTGAGCCGACGGTGTCGACGGCGAGGCAGTAGGTCGAGGTCGGGTCGAGCTCCGACGCGTGCGCCTCGAGGTAGGAATAGACGCCGCCCTGCAGCTCCTCCTCGGCCCCGGCCGAGAGCAGCACGATCCGCACGCCAGGGATCGGGTCGGCCTTCCAGCGATCGGCGAGCGCCACCAGGAGGGCGACCGCGGAGAGGTTGTCGTTGGCGCCCGGAACCGTCGGGCTGCGCATGATGTCGACGAGCAGCCCCCACGCGACGGCGCACACCGCCGCGCCACCGAGGCGCAGCTTTCGGCTGCCGGTGAGCAGTCCTGCGGCGACGGCGACGGGCGCGGAGAACGCCGGCCACCAGTACGGGATCGACGAGCCCATGCCCTCGATGCGCTCGGGGAACCGCTTCCAGATCGCCTTCTGCAGGGTCTGGTCGAACATCTGCCCCGTCCGGCCGGCGTCGTGGTGGGCCATCACCACGAGCGTGACCGGCGCGTCGGCCGGGCCGAGCTCGCCCACGACGTTCGTCGTCTCGCGCTGACGGCGGAGCGCACGACGCAGCAGGCGCGTGCGGTTGTCGACGTCGTCGGCGAAGAGCGCGCCGGCGGCGACGCTGAGCGCGGCCAAGAGACCCCGCCCGCGCCGGGGGTTCACGACGCCGGCGACGAGCGGCAGCGTGACCGCCATGGCGAGGGCGCTCGGCCAGCCCTCGTAGAAGGTCGCGGGCTCGATGCGGGCGTTGTCGACCCCGGCGGCACGCAGTCGGTCGCGCAGGAGTTCGGCAGAGCGGCGCTCGCCCGGGCTGCCGGCGGGTCGGTCGATCGCGGCGTGGAGCTCGACGACCTCGCGAAGCGTCTCCAGCTCGGGCGCGGCCGGGACATACGGGGGCGCGGACGTGCTCGGAGCGCTCATGACGAGATCCTACCCGGGGACTTGGACAAACGTCCAGACTTCACACGTCACCCGTGCCACCGGCCGGGCCGTCCTGGGTGGCGCTGTCGGAGAGGGCGGACTCGGCCGGAGCGACCTCGTCGAGGCCCGGTCCGTAGCGCCGGAGCACGCGCGCCGGTGATCCGGCGGAGATCGAGAACGGCGGCAGGTCGCTCGTCACGACGCTGTTCGCGCCGATGATGGCCCGCTCGCCGATCGTCACCCCCGTCGTGATCACCACGTTCGCGCCGGCCCACACGTTGTCGCCGATCTTCACCGGACCCTTCGTCGTGAAGCCCTGCCAGGGGATCGGTTGGGTGAGGTCGTCGAAGCGGTGGTTGGCGTCGGTGATGAGCGAGCCGTTGGCGAACATGCAGTGCTCGCCGATCTCGATGAGGTTCATCGCGCTCACCATCACGCCGCGGTTCAGGAACGTGCCCGCGCCGATGGTGACGCGCGCCTCGGGACCACCGGTGATCCACACGTCGGGCTCGAAGTAGACCTGCTCCCCGAGCGTGAGCCGTCCGTCGCGGAGCATCTCCAGGACCGGGCCGTGGACCGGCCAGCGCGCGAACGCCCGGCGGGTGGCCAGCTCCCTGTAGATCGCCACGCGACGCCACGGCAGGGCGTTGCGTTCGTACCAGCGCCACTTCCGCCAGAACTCGACGGCTTCCGAACGAGAGACCACGGTGCCAGCCTAGATGCGATCCCGGCGGGCCCCTCCCGCGTGCGCGATGATCTGCGGGTGCCCGAGACGCTGCGCATCAACGAACGGCTCTCGCTCCCGATCGAGGAGGTGCTGATCCGTGCCTCGCGCTCGAGCGGCCCCGGCGGCCAGCACGCGAACGTGACCTCCTCGCGGATCGAGGTCGTGTTCGACGTGCGCGCGAGCGCCACGCTCGACGACTGGCAGCGCGACCGCATCCTTGAACGCCTCGGCCCGACGGTCACCGCGGTCGCCCAGGAGACCCGCAGCCAACGCCGCAATCGCGATGCTGCCCTCGAGCGCCTCGCGGAGCGTCTCGCAGGCGCACTCGTCGTCCAGCGCTCGCGCCGCGCGACGAAGCCCTCTCGCGGCGCCAAGGAGCGCCGCCTCCAGGCCAAGCGGCGCACGAGCGGCAACAAGGCCGGGCGGCGCAAGCCGTCGCACGACGACTGAGACCGGCCGAGACGATCCGCTGCGACTCGGATACTTGCCGAGTTGCGCCGCTTGGCCGTCGTCCGCCACTACGTTGGCGCGATGCCCGAGCGTGAAGAGCCACCCACCGAGGCGCTCGACCCGACCGCAGAGCTCGAGGTCTCACCCGAACTCCTGGAGCCCGCCGCCGTCGAGGACGACGACCCCACCGAGGTCATGGAGGCGGCGCGACCGGAGCCCGCGCCCACCGCGGCGGCGGCGATGTCGGCGAGACAACCTTCACCCACCGAGGTCACGACCGACCCTCGGCGCACCGGCAAGATCGTCGGCCTCACCCTGCTCGCCCTGCTGCTGCTCGCGGGCACCGGGATCGGGATGTTCTTCGCCGGCCAGTCGACGCGCAAGAGCGAATCGGTCGTGCGGGCGGAGACGATGCGAGCGGTCGATCGCGCCGTCAGCGTCGCCGTCGAGCGCAAGGGCGCGGACGACAAGGCCAAACGACTGCGGATCATGCACCGCGAGGCGACCCGCATGAACGCCCGCCATCGCGTCGAGATCCGCAAGATGCGCAAGGTCGCCGACCGCAAGGCCGCCCGGGCGTACTCCTCAGGGAGCGCGGTCGGTCATCAGCAGGGCTATTCCGACGGCGTCGACGACGGCATCACGAAGGCCTCCGACGACATCACCTGCTCGGACGATCCGGACGTCCCTCTGCCCTACTGCTTCTACGGCGACTACTGATCGCCGAGCGCCGCAGCGCGATCAGTAGACGTCGGCCGCCCACTTGGGGAACGAGACATACGCATCGTTGCCGCCCGAGCAGGAGACCGTCGTCCCGTCGTAGCTGCAGAACACGCTGATCGTGCTGCCCGTCGCCGAGCTGTAGGCGCTGACCTCCTTGTCGCTGCCCCCGTTCGCCTGCACCTTGGCCGCGTACGACTTGAAGACCTCGTTGGCGAACGCGCACGTCGTCCCGGCGCCGGCGGTGATGTTCTGGTCGCAGGCCGTCGACGACCCCGACGACGACCCCGATGGCGCGGACGGCGCGTCGTACTCCTCGTAGGCGTCACCACCGTCGCTCGCGGACGACGACTTGCGATGGGCGGCGGTGTCGTTGGCGGGCCGGACGTTCCACTCGCCGGCCTGATCGGCGAAGCCGGAATCGAGCGACAGTTGGAACGTCTTGATCGTGTTGGACTTGGGAACCTCGAACACGACACACCCCTTGCGCTTGGACCCGACGCTGATCTTCGCGCCGCCGGTGAACCCACCCGAGCACTGACCGCCGGACACGATCGTCGCGCTGGCCTCGCGGTCGTCGCCGTAGGTCAGCGCGGCACCGTTGCTCGGTGAGTCGTCGTACTGCGCGTCGCCCGTGTTGGTGAGCCGCAGGACGACGCCGACGTACCGCTTGCCCGCGGCCGGCTCGTCGAACTCCGATCCGTAGACGGGGTCGATCACGCGCTCGACGGTCGCGACCATCTCCACGCCGGACGCCCCGGCCAGCCGGATCTGTCCGCCGATCGGCTGGACGGGCCCAGACAGAGCTGGACGACTCTCCGGGGTCTCGGCCGGTCCGTCCTCCTCCTCGGACGCCGACACCGATTCGCTGGTCGACTCTGCCGATGCCTCGGCGTCGACCTCCACGGCGGAGAAGACCCCGGCCGCGGACAGGGTGACGAAGATGATCAGCACCGCCCCGACGAGGGCGCCGGCGGCGTAGACGACGCGGCGGTCACCACGGTTCCAGAGCGAGGTGAACGACCAGGCCAACAGCCCGATCGCCCCGGTGAGCACGGCCACCACACCCCACCCGATCGAGATGCTGCAGAAGTCGTCGTCCTCGATCGACGCGATGCGCCCGAGGTAGTAGATCGCGACGACGGCAGACACGAGCCCGGCGGCGATCGCAAGCCCACGAATGCGGCCGACGGCGACCACGAGGATGCCCACCACACCCGCGACCAGCGTGATCACGCCGTCACCGTTGATCCCCGAGAACGACCATGGCCCGGCCGAGACCCACGGCCCGAGGCTGCCGGCGACGACCAGCACACCGGCCAGGACGCCGAGCAGCGCATCGACCGTGAGCACGACCCCTCCACGCCCGGATGACTCGGCGCCGTCAGCCGGTGGCAACGCGGGTGGGTGCTGCTCCGTCGGAGCCTCCTGCGAACTCATCGCGCCACCCTACTTCGAAGATCCGAGAAGCCGAACGAATTCGCTACGGACCGGACGCAGGTTGGTCCACCGCGCGCCCGCAGAGATCATGACTGCCGAACGCCGCCCGCTGAACCGCATTTCAATATCTCGGCGTACCTGTTGCAACGCTCGTTCGCGAGCCCCAGCAACACGCTTGAGAAACATTGCGCGTTCTCTCTTGGTAATCCCGCATTCCTCTGGAATACTTGGTCTCGAGAAGTCCACCGGCACTGTCCCGCCGGCCCTCGCTGGCGGTCTGTGGATCGTCCTGTCCCCATTGCGTCACCCCACGCAGGAGCGTCTCGTGTCCCAACCCGTCCGCCCGTCCTCGCACCGCAGGGACCTCGCGTCCCGGCGCAGCCGTCGTCGTTTGCCGGCCCGCCTGCTGCCCACACTCGGCCTCGTCGCCGTCGCCGGCCTCGCCTCGGCGCCGGTCGCCGTCGCCGCCGACCGCGTGGAGACGCCCATCGTCTCCTCCTCACCGCAGTCCGACGTCGTCTCCAGCGCCGTGCGCATCCGCGTGCCACTGCCGTCGACGGCCGGTGCCCGCCCGGAGGCCTGCGACTGGCTCTCCTACATGCGGTATCGATCCAAGACCGGTCCGTCCGACGCAACCCAGGCGGACTCCGTCGCCGTCCTGATGCCGGGCCTGATCGAGGGCGCCACCGCCTTCGACCCGGTGGCGCGCAACACGATCCGCGAGGCGAAGCGTCGCGGCAAGTCGATCGAGGTCTGGGGCCTGGATCGCCGGTCCAACTGCCTCGAGGACCGCACCGGCATCGAGGCCAGCGAGGCCAAGGGCGACGTCGAGACGATGCTCGGCTACTACTACGGCAAGAAGGCCGTCGGCGGCAAGACGTTCCCGGGCTTCGCCGCGCCCGACGCGAAGTTCCTCGCCGACCTCGGCGTCGCGCAGACCGTGAAGGACTACTACGCGGTCCTCACGAACGAGCTCCCCTCACAGCCGTGGCGCGAGAAGCACGTGATCTGCGGCGGCCACTCGATGGGTGGGCCGCTCACCGAGGCGTTCGCCGCCTGGGACTTCGACGGCAACACGGCGACGACCGCCGATGCCGGCTGGCGCCAGTGCGCTGGCTTCATCGGCTTCGACACCGCCCTGAAGGGTCAGATCGCCGGCCGCACCGCCGCGGGCACGTCGCTCCTGGACCAGCTCTCGGGCGGGTTCATCTCGGGGCTCAACGGTGTGTCGTACGACGCCATCAAGACCGGCATCGTGCCGCGCTACATCGACCTGATCGGCATCGGTCCGGAGACGATGGGGCTGCTCGAAGCCATCGGCTACCTCGCCGACACCCGTCCCGGTGAGGACTGGTCGAGCACCGTCGCGCGCGTCCCGAACTCGGGCCAGATCAAGGACTTCCTGCATCTCTCCGGCTCCGTCGACTTCGGTCGCTGGACGCTCTCGTCCGACTCCATGCGCGACTACCGCTACTCCTACGCCGCCGCGCTCGGCCAGATCATGGACGACAACGGCGCCGTCTTCGGCCTCGTCCGGTCGAGCTTCGGGTTCTTCGACAACACCGGCGTGCGCAAGAACCAGCTGCCCGCGGCGCTGAAGCCCATCCCGGGCCTCGGAACGTTCGTGCAGCCGGGCAAGCTCGTCCTGCCGACCGCCACGAACCCGAAGCCGCTCATCGGTTGGCGCAACTACGACGCGCTGAACGCCGGCTCACCCGTCGGCACCGGCTGGACCACGCCTGCAGACGAGGTCACGGACTTCCGCGACTTCGCCCGCATCCTGCACGAGGGTCCGCTGAGCCTGACGGAGAACTACTTCCCGATCCGTCTGTTCCTCGACCTGAGTCTCGCCAGCAACGGCGACCGCTCCAAGGAGCTGGCGAACCTCAAGTACGCCGACGGTGTGACCCGTAAGCCGCGCTTCACCGTGATCGCCGGCGACGGCCTCCGCGGCACCGCGGACACGTACTCCGATCCCATCGTGAAGCTCCCGGGCTACCAGCACCTCGACGTGCTCACGGCCTCCGAGCGACAGAACGACGGCCGGCCCGAAGGCTCCAGCCAGGCGTTCGCGAACCTCATCGACCAGGCGCTCTCGGCCGCGAACTAGGGCGCGACGGGAGGTCTTCCACACCTGAAGGGGGACCGACCACGCCGAAACCGAAACGGACCACGGTCCCGG
>JAURVW010000752.1 GCA_030655275.1 Solirubrobacteraceae bacterium | reverse complement strand
GCCGCTGGTGTTGACCAGCGTCCACTCCTCGACGTCGCCCAGATGCACCGTCACGTCGTCGCGGTTCACGTCGTACTCGCGGCCGTCGATGAAGAAGGTGTTGCCGTCGGCGGTCTCGGAGAAGGTGATCGTGCGTTGTCGCGTGACCGGCAGCGCGGCGAGTTGCGCCGCGGTCGTCGTGTCGACGCCGATGGCGGCGTCTGCCAGATGCGCCTGCAGTGACGCGGTGTCGAGCGGCGCACCGTCGACGATCAGCGTCGCGAGCTGCAGGTCGTCGTTCTCGTCGCCTTGCGGACCGGTGTCGACCGCCAGCGTGCGCACCGCGTAATTGCCGGGGCTCGCCGGTGCGACAACGATGACGGTCGAACGCGACCCCGGCGGCAGGAACACCGAGGCGAGGCGACGCGGCTGCAGCAGGAGGTTGCCGTCACGGTTGATTTCCCAGAACTGCAGGCCATCGATCGCGAGGTCGAAGTAGGCGTCGGCACCGAGGTTGCCGAGGTTCCAGACCTGCATCTCGCCCGGCCGCAAACGGATCTTGCCGCCGAGCAGGCCGTTGATCGTCTTGCTCTTCGGGCCGTCGGGGTCGGCGCCCGGCAGCACGATGTCCTTCATGATGTAGTGGCGCTCCGTCAGGGCCTTGAAAGCCGGGTAGTGATCGAGCAGCCCATCGACGATCAGCATGCCGGACATGCCGCTCAGGATCTGCGTCTCGACCAGGCCGTGCGCATGCGGGTGGTACCAGTGCGGCCCTTGCGGGTGGCTGGCGGGCACGTTCCATTCGTACAGGTAATCGGCTCCGCTGCCGACGTGCAGGAACACGTCGTCGCCTTGCGCGCTCGGCGTCACGCTCATTCCGTGGTCGTGCATTTTGGTCTCCATCGGAGCGGCGATGTGGTTGTCGGCGCCGGCGATCCGGTTCTGCAGCGTCAACGCCATGCGGTCGCCGCGGCGGAGCTTGAGCACCGGTGGGATGTAGCTGTCGTTGAACACGTTCGAGGTGAAGTGCTGGCCGGCGACGACGATTTTCGACGGGGCCTGGCGCAGCGTCACGTTCAGCACGCCGTCGCGGCTCGCCAGGATCTCGGGCTCGGGGATCGTGTCGTCGTCGTCCGGGCCGCCTCCGCCGCCACCGCAGGCCGCAAGCAGCACGGTCAGGGTGAGCACGGTCAGGCACGCGGCCCATGCGGCGACGGTGCGCCGTGCCGCGCCGCGGCTTCGCCCGGCGGCGGCAGGAACGCGCCGGCGCGACGACCAGTCGGGGCACTGAAGTCTGGTATTCATGATTCACTC
>JAURVW010000934.1 GCA_030655275.1 Solirubrobacteraceae bacterium | reverse complement strand
ACCGCATGCGGGTCGTCGACGCCGAGATGAACGACGTGCCCGCCGACGGCGTCACGATCGGCGAGCTCGTGATGCGCGGCAACAACGTGATGAAGGGCTACTACGACGACGAGGACGCCACCGAGAAGGCGTTCGCGGGTGGCTGGTTCCATTCCGGAGACCTCGGGGTGATGCAGCCGGACGGCTACGCCAAGCTCGTCGACCGCGCGAAGGACATCGTGATCTCGGGCGGCGAGAACATCTCCACCGTCGAGGTCGAGGGCACGATCATGGCCCACCCGGCCGTGACGGACGTCGCCGTGATCGGCATCCCGAGCGACCGCTGGGGCGAGACGCCGAAGGCGTTCGTCGTGCTCGGCCCTGGCGCCGAGGCGACGGCCGAGGAGATCATCGAGCACGTCCGTGGGCGGATCGCCCGCTTCAAGGCGCCGAGCGCCGTCGAGTTCCTCGAGGCGCTGCCGCGCACCTCGACCGGCAAGGTGCAGAAGTTCGAGCTGCGCGAACGCGAGTGGGCCGATCAGGAGCATCGCATCAAGGGCTGACCTGGCGGATACGGGCACCGGAACGGCATTAGGATTGGCCGGCGATCATGCCCGCCACTCCCGTCACCCTCGCGCTCATCCACGGCCTCGGCGCGTCGCGCCACTGCTGGCAGATGATGCTTCCGATGCTCGCGGCGGCGGGCCTGCGCGGCGCGCCGGTCGAGCTGCCCGGTTACGGCGAGAACCGTCGCCGCCGTCCGGCGAAGACGATCGAGGAGATGGCCGACGCGGCCGCCGAGACGATCGACGGCCTGGGCGCCGAGCGGGTCGTCGTCGTCGGGCACTCCATGGGCGGCCTGGTCGCCACCGCGATCGCCGAGCGCGCCGCCTCCGTCGCCGAGCGGATCGTGATCATCAACTCGTCGCTCACCGTCGCCAGTCGCGTCACCGCCCACCGCGGTTCGGAGGGCCTGATCCGCAAGCCGCTGATCGGTCGCATCGCCTGGCGGGTCGCGCCGCGAGCCAAGCTGCGCAACGGCCTGCGGAGTGCGTTCGCCCCGAACTTCCCGGTGCCCGACCTCTTCGTCGACGACCTGAAGGCATGCTCGTGGGCCACCTTCACCCGGTCGAGTGCCGCGATGGACGACTACCTCGGTCGCGGTTCACTGCCCGAGCGCCTCGACGCGATCCCGACGCCGTCGAACCTGATCTACGGCATGCAGGACCTCCGCATCGACCACGACGCGATCGCCTCGATCTGCGACCGCGCCGGCGGCCGCGTGACGCGCATCGAAGACGCCGGCCACTCGCCCATGTGGGAGACGCCGCGCGTCGCCGCCGACGCGATCCTCGCCGCGGTCGGCGCGACGACCACGAGGGCTCCCGCCCCACACTGAGGACTCCGCGGCGGCCGATCAGCGGGTCAGGTGGTCTCTTGGTGCTTGGGTTCGTCGCGGGCGTCGAGCTGGATCTCGCGGGCGGCATCGGTGATGCCGGCCTTGAGCTCGCGGGTGCGTTCGATCTCGGCGTTGAGCTGCGCGCCCAGCAGCAGGGCGATGTTGGAGATCCACAGCCACACGAGCAGTGAGATCACGCCGCCGAGCGTGCCGTACGTCTTGTCGTAGGAGCCGAAGTTCGCCACGTAGAAGGCGAAGAGCACGCTGGCGAGCACCCACACCGCGAGCGCAACGATCGCGCCGGGCGTGATGAGTGAGAACTTCGGGAGCTTCACGTTCGGGCTGGCGTAGTAGAGGACACCGAGCATCACGAGCACCACGAACACGAGCACCGGCCACTTGGCGATGTTCCAGATCGAGACCGCGGTGTCGCCGACGCCGAGCGGACCGGCGACGGCATCGACGACCGGACCGGTGAGCACGAGCGCGAGGATGACGGCCACGAGCAGCAGGACCATGATGAGCGTGACGAGTAGCTGGAGCGGCCGGAGCTTCCAGAAGGGCCGCCCCTCGGGCGTCTCGTAGATCACGTTCGACGCCCGCATGAACGCGCCGACGTAGCCGGAGGCCGACCAGAGCGCCGTCGCGATACCGACGACGAACAGCACGCCGGCGGCGCCCTTGTTCGAGGTGATCGACTCGATCGGACCGGCGAACGTGTCCGCGGCGCTGCCGGGGGCGAGGTCGGAGACGATGTCGGTCAGGGCCTTCGTGGTGGTCTGCGGGTCCCCGAAGATGCCGAGGATGCTGACCAGCGCGATGAGCCCGGGGAAGATCGCCAGGAGGCCGTAGTAGGTGAGCGACGCCGCCCAGTCGGTGAGCCCGTCCTCCGAGAACTCCTTGCGCGTGCGATTGAGCGTCGCGAGGACCGTGGTCTTCGGGCTCGTGCCGTGTGGCGCGTAGTCACGGCGGCCGGTCTCGGAGACGTTCTCGGCGAGCTCGGGCCCCTTCGCATCGTCGCCCTGCTCCTGCTCGACGGCGGCGCGAGCCTCGGCGTCCTTCGCCTCGGTCTCCGTCAGGCGGCCCGGCTCCTCTGCGGTGTCCTTCCGTGCGGACGCAGCGGCGCGCGCCTCGGTCGGCTCCTTCACGAGGTTCGTCGTAGCGCGCTCGGTGGTGCGAGGGGCTGACTCCCTCGACGCCGTCGCCCGCGTCAGTGCGGGCGCGGAACGGACGCTTGCCGAGCCCTCCTCGCGCGGGGTGAGGCGTTCGCGCAACCAGACGACGTGTCTGCGGTGGAGCAGGGATTCGCGCGGCGGACGACTCATGCGCTGGGCGTCAGTGCGTCGCGCACCTTGTCGAGGGTGCCGGGCTCGTTCGGGTCCGGCGTCAGCTCGAGCACCTTCGCGATGTCGCGGCGGATGCGGACGATCTCGTCCGGCAGGACGGAGAGGTCGGGGATGCGGTCATCGAGGCCGTCGTCGATGTGCACGACCCGGCCTTCGAGCGAGGTCACGAGCATCTCGAGCCGGGCGACGCGCGCGTCGGTGCGGTCGAGCGCGTCGCGCATGGTGCTCACGTCGCCGCCGAGCGTGGCGACCTGCACGTGGACGGTCGAAACGGTCTCGCGCAGCACGGCCACGTCGTCGACGAGCCCCGCGAGCCGCCCGTCGAGCCTTGCGATCAGCTCGGGAAGGCGGCTGACCACGTCGACGAGCGTCTGGAGGTCGCGCCCGAGCTGCTGGGGCACCGCGACGGGGAGGCGGATGAGTTCGGAGAGCGTGGCCATGGATTTCTTACGTCCCACTGTGCCGGACGGGACCGCCGCGCGCTTGGGCCAAGCCCGGGCACGCGAAACGCGTTCGGCCAAGCCCGGGCGCCGGCCCCTCTGGAGAAGACGACGGCCTCGCCGGATCGCGTCCCCACGAATTTCGGAACGACGTTCTGAAAACCGTGCGCGGACGCGGATACGTTCGATCCACGCCTACCGGTGACGCGCCGCTGCCTGAACGGTGGTGTGGGTAGGACGGCGCGCAGAGCACGGGGCCTCCCCGAAGCGCGCCACCTGAGCGGACACGCGGGCGCGGGTCGACGGACATCGACTCGCCCCGCATCCCTCCGTGGCACCGGCCGGAACACACGGGCCGGCAGTAAACGGCCCCCGATCAGTGAGCTGCGCGGCGTTCGTCTCGTCGCGCCAGCGCCTTCTGCACGCCGAGGTTGAGGCCGAGCATCGCGAGGATGAAGAGCAGCAGCATGGTTGCGAGGACGTTGACCTCGGGCGGGACGCCCTGGCGGGTCGCGCCGAAGATGAAGAGCGGGAACGTCTGGGTCTGGCCGGCGTTGAAGGAGGAGACGACGTAGTCGTCGACCGAGAGCGCGGCGGCGAGCACCGCGGCGCTCACGACGCCCGGGGCGATGGTCGGCATCGTGACCCGCCAGAACGCCTGCCACTCCGAGGCGCCGAGGTCGCGGGCGGCCTCCTCGATGTGTGGGTCCATGCCCTGCAAGCGCGCCTTCACGGTCACGACGACGTACGAGATCGTGAACATGATGTGGACGATCACGAGGGTGAGGAACCCCGTGCTGATGCCCGCCACCAAGAAGAGGCCGAGAGCGCTGGCGCCCAGGACGACCTCCGGCGTGGCCATCGGCAGGAAGACGAAGAAGTCGGCGGTGCCGCGGCCACGGAACCTGTGGCGGACGAGCGCGATCGCCAGCAGCGTGCCCAGTGCGACCGAGCCGACCGTCGAGATGACCGCGAGCAGCACCGAGTTCTTGAGCGACCGGGCGAGATCGGGATCGGCGAAGGGATGCAGCCAGTGGTCGAACGTGAACTGCTGCCACGTGAAGTTGAAGCGGCCGGCCGGCTCGTTGAACGAGAAGACGATCGCCACGCCGATCGGCAGGAACAGGAAGAGGATCGCGAAGACCGACCACAGTCCCAGGCTCCACGTGCGCAGCGTCGCGGTGCGGTCGCCCGCGCCCGCCGGGGCCACGACCTCCGTCGTCGCCTTGCCGATGGTGGGTGTCGCAGCCATCAGCCTGCGGCCTCCGTCAGGTTCTTGGTGCCCAGCAGCGCCGAGTAGATCGTGATGCCGACGAGGATGATCCCGATCAGCAGGAACGACAACGCGGCCGCCGTCGGGTAGTCGAGCACCGTGAGGAAGTTGCTCTGGATCACGTTGCCGACCATGTACTGCTTCGTCGAGCCGAGCAGCGAAGCGTTGATGAAGTCGCCGGTCGCCGGGATGAACACGAGCAGGGAGCCGGCGAAGAGCCCGGGCGTCGCGAGCGGCACGGTGATCTTTCGGAACGCGACGGCCCGCGAGGCGTAGAGATCGGTCGCGGCCTCGATGAGTCGCCGGTCGAGCCGTTCGAGCGACGCATAGAGCGGAAGCACCATGAACGGCAGGTAGTTGTAGGCGATGCCGCCGATGACGGCCCCGCTCGTCGCGAGCACGCGACCGTCGTCGGCGACGAGGCCGACGTCCTTCAGGCGCGAGACGATCCAGCCGTTGTCGGTGAGGAGCAACTGCCAGGAGACCGTCCGCAGCACCTGGCTCATGAAGAACGGCAGCACGATCATCAGGAGCAGCAGGCCCTTCCAGCGCCCGGCCCGGTACGCGATGAAGTACGCCAGCGGAAACGCGATGATCACGTCGATCACGGTCGCGACGCCGGCGTATCCGAGCGAACGCCGGATCTGTGGCCAGTACTCGCTGATCGCGTCGGTGTAGTTGGAGAAGGCCCAGGTGAGCTCGTAGCCCGCCTCCGGATCGCCGGTGAGCAGCGACACGTTGAGCTGATTGAGCAGCGGGACGAGGAAGAACACCAGCAGCCACAGCAGGCCGGGTGCCGCGAAGTACCACGGGATCAGCCTCGAACGGTTCTTCAGCCGCACCGGGTCAGCCCCCCGTGACCTTCGCGAAGGCCTTGTCGAGCTCCTGGCGCTGCGGGCTCGAGAGCTGCGCGTAGGAGAAGAACTTCTTCGCCTGCTCGTCCGAGGGGAAGATGAGCGGGTTCTCCGCGATCTCCGGGTCGGTCTTCGCGAGGATCTCGCGGACGCCCTTCACCGGCGGGATGTAGTTCACGTAGGCCGCGATCTTCGCGGCGACCTCCGGCTCGTAGACGAAATTCATCATCGTCTCGGCCGCATACGGGTGCTGCACGTGCGCCGGCAGGAGCATGTTGTCGGTCCAGAGGATCGCGCCCTCCTCCGGATACGCGAACCGCAGGTTGGGGTTGTCGGCCTGCAGCTGCACCATGTCGCCGGAGTAGGCCATGGCGAGGACGATGTTGCCCTTCGTGAGGTCGACGGTGAAGTCGTTGCCGGTGAACCGACGGAACTGCCCCGCCTTCTGCGCCTTGCTGATGGTCTCGACGGCCGCGAGGTGTGCGTCGAGGTCGGACGTCGCCGGATCCTTGCCCTCGCCGATCAGGACGGTCGAGGCGGAGTCCTGGGAGTCCAGGAACATCGTCACCTTGCCCTTCCACTCGGGGTTGAAGAACTCCTTCACGCTCTTGAGTTCCCGACCGGTCGCCTTGATGTCGTAGCCGAGGCCGAGGGCACCGGACTGCCACGGCGTGGAATAGAGGCGCTGCGGGTCGAACGGCGGGCTCTTGAGCGAGTCGCTCATGTTCGCCACGACGTTCGGCGTGTTGCGCTTGTCGATCGGGGTCACGTACGAGGAGCGCACCCAGCGGGCGGCCATCGGATCGGTGAGGACGACGAGGTCGCGCCCGATCGACTTGCCCGCGGAGAGCTGCGGGCGCACCTTGCCGAAGAACTCGTTGTTGTCGTTGATCTCCTCGACGTACTTCACGTGACCGCCGTACCGCTGGTCGAACTGGCGGAGGACGGGCTTGTCGACGTAGAGCGGCCAGTTCGCGAAGGTCCAGTCGCCGATCGGCACCTTCGGATGGTTCACCGACGCCGCGAGCTTGGCCAGTTCGGCGACGTTCTTCTCTGCCGTACCGGCGATGCCGCAGGCCGAGAGGAAGCTCGAGAGTCCGCCCGCGAGGGCGACCGCCCCGGCGCTGCGGCCGAGAAAGCGGCGGCGGCTGAGCGACTCGTCCCAGAGGAGCTGCTCGAGTTGCGACTCGAGCGATGCGCGCGTGGGTTCAGGCATCGGCGCCCACGGTCACCACGAAGGTGTGGTCCGGCTCCCAGGAGAGCTCGACCTCGCTGCCGTCGGCGATCGTCTCGGCCTGTTCGCGAGCGTTGTTCTGGATGGTCACGATGAGCTCGTCGCCACCCTGCGTGACCACGTGGTATTCCAGCGAAACGCCGAGGAACGCCGACGTGACCACGCGGGCTCGTATGCGGTTGGAACGCGAATCGACGGGGTCCGGCGTGCCCACGGGGTGGATGAAGACCTTCTCCGGACGCACGCCGACGGCGAACTCGCCCGTGCCGGTCGCGATCCGGCGTTCGAGGACCTTGAACCTCAGTCCGTCGTGCGTGGTGACGACCTTGTACTCGCCGTCCGCCGCGCCGACGGTCGCCTTCACGAGGTTGCTCTGCCCGAGGAAGTTGGCGACGAACGCCGTGCTCGGGTAGTCGTAGAGCTCCTTCGCGCTGCCGGCCTGCTCGATCCGGCCGCGGTTCATGACGGCGATCACGTCGGCCATGGTCATGGCCTCCTCCTGGTCGTGCGTGACGTGCACGAACGTGATCCCCACCTCCTGCTGCACCCGCTTGATCTCGACCTGCAGCTGGCGGCGCAGACGGAGATCGAGGGCGCCGAGCGGCTCGTCGAGCAGCAGGGCGTGCGGGCGGTTCACGAGGGCGCGCGCGAGGGCGACCCGCTGCTGCTGCCCGCCGGAGAGGGCGCCCGGCTTGCGGTCGGCGAGATGACCCAGCTGCACGGACTCCAGCGCCTCCGTGGCGCGGCGCACCACCTCGGCCTTCTTCACGCCCTTGCGCTCCATCCCGAACTGCACGTTCTTGCGGACGGTGAGGTGCGGGAAGAGGGCGT
>JAURVW010000705.1 GCA_030655275.1 Solirubrobacteraceae bacterium | reverse complement strand
CCGCGGGGTGGCCGCGCTCCCGCAGCACCGCCGCGGCACGCTCGTGCGCGCGGTCGCGTTCGGGAGCGGGGATCGTCTCGTACACGGCGGCGCCGACGAGGGGATGGACGAACCGTACGGCGGCCCCGTCCGCGAGGACCTCGGCGCCGATCAGCCGGGAGGCGGCCTCCCGTGCCAGGTCGCCGTCGAGACCGGCGAGCTCCCCGGCGAGCGGGAGGTCGGCGGCGTCGCTGAGGACGGCGATGGCGCGAGAGAGCAGTTCGGCGTCGGTTCCGAGGCCGGAGAGACGGACGAGGACGGTGCGCAGCAGCGCGCGAGGGCCGAGCTCGGCGACCCTCGGGATGCCGTCGGCGACCGGGGCGACCTGCATGTGGCGCAGCGTCTTGACGAGCTCGCCGAGCAGCAGCGGGTTGCCGCCGGTCGCGCGCCGGCAGGTCGACGAGAAGCCCGAGTCGGGCTCCTGACCGAGCCCCTCGGCGATCAGCTCGGAGGTCGCCGCCTCGCTGAGGGGCGCGGGCCGGACGGCGATCGCGTGCGGATCGCCGATGAGACTCGCGAGCAGCGCGGCCTCGTCGGTCCGCTCGAAGGGACGGATCGCGAGGACGAGCGTGACGGGCGTGCGATCGAGCCGTCTCGCGAGGTAGCCCAGGAAGTGCAGGGACGGCGCATCGCTCAGGTGCGCGTCGTCGACCACGAGCAGCAGCGGGCCGCCGGCCGCCAGGCGCTCGGTCAGTTCGTGGAGGTGGGCGAGCGTCGCGAAGGAGACGTCGGCGTCGTCCTCGACGGTGCCGCGCGAGGGCCGTTCGCGGGCCTCGCGGGCCCCCGGCTCACCGGCGAAGAGCTGGTCGACGATCCCGAACGGCAGCCGCTGTTCCCGGTCGTCGCCGCGAGCCGACAACACCCGGATGCCCAGAGTTTTGGCCTGCCTGCGCGTCTCGACGAGCAGGCGCGTCTTTCCGATCCCGCCCGGACCTTCGATCACGACGAGTCCCGGCCTCCCGGACCGGGCACCTTCGACCGCCTCGGTCAGCCGTTCGAGCTCTTGGCCGCGTTCAAAGAGACGCGGCGGTCCGCTTGACGGGCGCACGGGCACGAGCCTAGGCGCTCGCGCCTCTCAGCGCTCCTGACACGCCCGCGGTGTACGACGACCGCCGGTCGACCCGCGCCTCCTGGAAACACCTCAGGGGCGCAGGCCAACCGCTCCGGGGCGGTTCCGCCCGCCGTCTCGCGGCTACTTGATGCGCGCGACCTTGGACGTCTTGACGGCCGATCCACCGGTGGTGGTGGCCGTGAGTTTGAGGGAGCCAGACAGCTTGATCTTCGCCTTGCGGGCGCTGGCGGCCTTGGCCGGCAGCTTGAGCCTCAGGGTCGCCTTGGCGCTCGTCGCCGTGACGCTCTTGATCACAACCTTCTGGGCCTTGCCGCTACGACGGAACGTGATCGTGCCGCCGAGCGAGAGCTTGGCCTTCTGGTCGCAGGTGACGGTGACGCCGAACGCGCCCCCGGTCACCTTGCCGGTGCTCTTCAGCGTGCAGACCGGCTTCGTGCCGCCGACGGTCGGGCCGGGGATTGTGCTCCCGCCGCTCCCGCCGCTCCCGCCGCTCCCGCCCGAGGGCGATGGCGTCGCGGACGGGGCGCTGCCGGGCTTGGGGGTCGGGGTGGGCGTCGTGCCCGTGCCGGGCTTCGGTGTGGGAACCGGGGTCGGGGTCGGGCCGGCCGGAGCGGGGGTCGGCGTGGCCGTGGGCACCGGGGCCGGCGTTGGCGTCGGAGTCGGCGTCGGCGGGGCCGTGAGACTCAGCTCGACGTTGCGGGCGGTCGCGCTCACGCCGTAGCCGAGCGGCACGTTCGCGGCGCTGCCGAAACTCGTGCCGGTCTCGAACCACCGCTCCAGGTAGGCGGGGACGGCACCGCAGGTCCCGTCCGAGATGAACTGCACGCCGTAGTTGCCGCCGATCAGGCGCGGCGCGAGGTAGTTGCCGGAGGCGTCGGTGCAGGTGCGCCGAACCTCCTGCTGATCGGTGTCGATCACCCGGACGGAGACGTTCGGGACGCCGGCCTTCGTGGTGGCGTCCTTCGCCGTGCCGGCGATCGAGGAGCCAAAACGCGCGCGGCCGTTGATGTCGGTGCGGCTGCCGTTCCCGGTGAGGTCGATCACGTCGGCGTACTTGGCCGGCCCGCGGTTCTCCCACCAGCTCGGGGCCCACCCGTCGGTCGCGCACTTCGCCGGGTCGCCGGAGAACTCGACGTAGTAGTTGCCCGCGGCGAGGTTCGAGAAGCCGTAGTTGCCGGCGGCATCGGTGCAGACGAAGCCCACCTTCGACATCGAGGCGTTGTAGAGCTCGACGGTGAAGGTCGGCAGGATCGAGGCGTCGTCGTAGGTCCGGACCTTGCCGGAGATCGAGGCGCTGTGGGCAGAGGCCGGAAGCAGGACCGCGGCGAGCACGACGGCCGCGAGAGCGGAGCGGCGCTCGCGGAGACGCGGGCGCAGGCTGGAGGGGGAGAAGGGCATCGGACCGATCCTTGCGGTGAACACCGTTGTGCACAACCGCTGCAGCCCTAGACATGTCCCTAGGGTTTTGGCGTGGGACCGGTTGCGACCGCGTAGACTGCGCGTCGTGCGCCGTCGCCTCTCTCTCTGCCGGGGCGGGCTGCGCCGAGGCCCCCGGTGAACATCCGCGAGACGTTCAACGTCCGCGAGCTGGGTGATCCCGCCGCACCGTCGATGGTGTTCGCGCACGGATTCGGCTGCGAGCAGGGCATGTGGCGCCACATGGTGCCGTCCTTCACGGAGACCCATCACGTCGTGCTCTTCGACCACATGGGGCTCGGCGGCTCGGATCCTCGCGGATACGACGCACAGCGGTACTCCACGCTCGACGCCTACGCCGAGGACGTCCTCTCGATCTGCGAAGCCCTCGACCTCCGCGACGTGACCTTCGTCGGTCACTCGGTGAGCGCGTCGATCGGCATGCTCGCGGCGCGTATGCGCCCGGAGCTCTTCAGCGCGCTCGTCCTCGTCTGCCCCTCGCCGAGGTACATCGACGACCCGATCGACGGGTATCGCGGCGGGTTCTCCCGGACCGACATCGACGAGCTCCTCGAGACGCTCTCGCACAACTACCTCGGATGGGCGGCGTCGATGGCCCCGGTGATCATGGGCGCGCCGGCCGACGACCCACGCAGCGCCGAGCTGACCGAGACCTTCTGTCGGGCCGATCCGGAGGTTGCCAGGGGATTCGCCGCCGCGACCTTCCTCGCCGACAACCGCGACGATCTCGAGCACGTGCAGACCCGCACGCTCGTGCTGCAGTCCCAGCAGGACGTGATCGCTCCGCCGGCCGTGGGTGCCTACGTCGCCGAGCACCTGCCCGACGCCACGCTCACGATGCTCGATGCCGTCGGGCACTGCCCGAACCTGAGCGCCCCCGCCGAGACCGTCGCCGCCATCAAGGCCTTCCTCTGAGCACACCGTCGGACGAGGGCGCGGCAGACGAACTCACGCTCGAGCAGTTCTACGAACACGCGCCCTGCGGGTATCTCTCGCTGCGCGCCGACGGCACGATCGCCCGCGCGAACG
>JAURVW010000696.1 GCA_030655275.1 Solirubrobacteraceae bacterium | reverse complement strand
CCGCCTGCGGCTCCGACGACACCGACTCCGCTGCGGCGGCCGGCAAGGAGGGCGGCACGCTCCGCTGGGCGATCAACGCCAACAACTCCTGGGACCCGGTCACCTCGGCGGCCGGCAACGAGGTCCGCCACCTCTCGCTCGTCTACGAGGCGCTCACGCACCTCGACGAGCAGGGCGACCCGACCCCGGGTCTCGCCGAGACGTGGGACTACTCCGCCGACGGCAAGACCCTCACCTTCCACCTGCGCGAAGGCGCGACGTTCTCCGACGGCACCCCCGTCGACGCGGCCGCCGTGAAGAAGAGCCTCGACCGCGCCCAGCAGCAGAAGGGCTCGGTGCTCGTCCAGAACCTCGTGACGATCAAGACCACGAAGGTCGTCGATCCCGAGACCGTCGCGCTCTCCCTCACGCAGAAGGACTACGGCCTGCCGCTGATCCTCGGCGGCAAGGCCGGCATGATCGTGAGCCCGAAGGCGATCGACGCGGGCGTCGAGAAGCTGCCGCAGAAGCCGGTCGGCGCCGGCCCCTTCAAGCTCACGAAGTTCATCCCGGACGGCTCCTCGTCGCTCGTGCGCAACACGACCTATTGGAATGCGAAGGACATCCATCTCGACGGCGTCGAGCTGAAGTACCTCGCCGATCCGCAGGCGGTGCTCGCCGGGCTGCAGTCCGGCAGCATCGACCTCGCCAGCTCCACCGGCGACCAGGTGAAGGCGGCCGAGCAGGCCGGCCTCGTGGTGCAGCAGGGCGCGAGCCTCGCGGCGACCTCGATCGAGGTCAACGACGCGATCGAGCCCTTCGACAAACCGAAGGTGGCCCAGGCCGTCAACTACGCCCTCGACCGCGCGGCCCTGCTCAAGACGCAGAACGGCGGGGTGGGCGAGGTGTCCTACCAACCGTTCCCGAAGGGCTACGTCGGCTACTCGGAGGAGGTCGCGAACCTCTACCCGCGTGACGTCGCGAAGGCGAAGCAGCTGCTCGCCGAGGCGGGCTACCCGAACGGGGTCACGATCCCGATCACGTACTTCGACCTCGGTCCGTACAAGGCCATCGCCGAGCAGATCCAGGCCCAGCTCGGGGAGGCCGGCATCAAGAGCAAACTGCAGTCCCTGCCGCTCGCCCAGGCCTCGGCCCGCGTGTACGTGAAGCACGACGTCGCGTTCAACCCGAACGGCATTGTCGGCCGCGAGTCGCCACTGCAGATGCTCAACGTGCAGTACGGAGAGGAGGGCCTGCTGAACCCGGGCCGCAAGGCGAGCGACGAGCTCACCGCGCTGCTGGCGAAGACGGCCACCTATCCGCTCGACAGCGAGGAGTACAAGCGGTCGCTGCAGGCGACCACGGCCCTCGCCGCCAAGGAGAGCGCGGTCGTGTTCCTCTACACGCAGCCGACGGTTTGGCTCAAGACGAAGAAGGTCTCCGGCCTGCGGGACTACGTCGTCGCGGCCCGGCTCGAAGGGGTGCGGCTCGCAGGCTGACGCCAGCCCGAGCCGCACGACGAGGGAGGACTGACGCCATGGGCATCGCGATCCGTACCGCACCGATCCGCGTGGGCGGAGCACCGAGCCGCTGGGCCCGACTGCTGCTGCTCGGCGTGGTGCCCGTGGCGTTGATCAGCACGCTGCTGATCTTCCTCATGACCTACCTCTCGACGGCCGATCCGGCCGCCGAGAAGCTCGGGGAGACGGCGACCGCCGCCGACATCGCCGCGCTCAACCACCAGTGGGGCCTCGACCAGGGGTTCCTCACCCAGTACGCCCGCTGGCTCGGCAACGCCATCCAGGGCGACCTCGGGATCTCGTACTTCACCGACACCTCGGTGAGCGAGGCGATCGGCCAGCGGATCCCGATCGACCTGTCGATCACGATCGTCGCGATCATCGTCGCGATCGTGCTCGGGTTCGGGTTCGGCATCCTCGCGGCGCTGCGCCGCGGCGGCCGCGCGGACCGGGCCGTCACGGCGGTCGCGGCCACGCTCACGACGATCCCCGAGTTCTGGCTCGCGATCATGTTCGTCGTCTTCTTCGCGGTGACGCTCTCGTGGCTGCCGTCCGGCGGATACGTGCCGTTCACCGAAGATCCGGGCCTCTGGCTCCAGCACATGATCCTGCCGGGAACCTCGCTCGGGCTGACGGTCGCGGCGCAGGTGGCGCGGCAGGTGAGGAACTCACTCGTGGCGACGCTCGAGGAGGATTTCGTCACGGGGGCTCGCGTCCGCGGACTCTCGCCCCGCCGCGTCCTCTTCGGCCATGCACTGCGCAACGCTTCCGCCCCGGCCATCGCGACGATCGGCCTCGCGATCCCGGCCTTGCTCGGTGGCGCCGTGATCGCGGAATCCATCTTCGGCCTCCCCGGCCTCGGGCAGTACGCGCTGGGCGGCGCGCAGTCCCACGACATCCCCGTGATCCAGGGCGTGCTGATCGTGTCGATCGGGCTCGTGCTCATCACCAACCTGCTCGTCGACGCGCTACTCGGCTGGCTCCGTCCGGCGACCCGGAGGGTCTGACCCATGACCACGCTGCACCGCACCTTCTCCACGTGGACCGCACGGATCGCCGGGACCGTCCTCGTGACGATCCTGCTGCTCGCCGTGTTCGGGGGCGCCATCGCGCCGGACGATCCCCTGGGGCAGAATCCCAACGACACGTTCGTGCACGCCGGCAACGCCGCGCACCTGCTCGGTACCGACTACGTCGGCCGCGACGTGCTCTCGCGCATCCTCGCGGGGGCCGGGGCGTCCGTCCTGCTCGCGCTGGCGATGGTCGGCGTCGGGCTCATGCTCGGGGCGCTCCCGGGCGTGCTCTCCGTCTTCGCGGGCCGGGCCACCGAGTTCGCCCTGCAGCGCTTCACCGACGCGCTCATGACGCTGCCGCCGATCGTGTTCGCGATCGCGGTCGCGGGGCTCTTCGCCAACGGGCAGCTCGGCGCGATCGTCGCGATCGGCGTGCTCCTCGCGCCCCTGTTCTTCCGCGTGGCCCGCGCCGAGACTCTCGGATACGCCCACACGCAGTACGTCGAGGCGGCCCAACTCCTGGGAGCCTCGCGGTGGTGGATCGTGCGCAGGCACATCGCCCGCAAGGTGGTCCCGACGATCGCCGTCACCACCGCGACGGCGACCGGCTACGCCGTCCTCGCGGCCGCGTCGCTCGGCTTCCTCGGCCTCGGCGTGCAAGCCCCGAACCCCACGTGGGGCGGGATGCTCGCCGCGAACGTGCAGCACCTCGCCGACGATGCGTGGGCGCCGATCTGGCCCGGCCTCTTCATCGCGCTCACGGCGTGGTCGCTCAACGCCCTCGCCGACGCCCTCCGCGACGGCCTCTCGGTCGGCTCCCAGGTGCTCAGCCCGGCCGCGCAGGCGGAGGCATCCTTCGGGTTCACCGAGCCGGAGCTCGTGCTCGAGGAGCCTGCAGCGAGCACTGCCGGCACGCCGACAGGAGCCGAGGCCGCCGCGCTCGACGGGGCCGAGGGCCCGGGCGATCCGGACCCCTTGACGAAGCGGGCCGCACCGGCCCGTGTGGAGGTGGGACATGCCCGCTGAGACCCTGCAGAAGCCGATGGCCCCGGCCACCGCCCGCGACACGGGCGCTGCCGAGGACCGGGCCGCCGACCCGCTGCTGAGCGTGCACGACCTGCGGGTCTCGGTGCCCGGCGCGAGCGGCCCCGTCGACGCCGTCCACGGCGTCGGGTTCACCCTGGCCCGCGGCGCGTCGCTCGGGCTCGTGGGCGAGTCCGGCAGCGGCAAAACGCTCACCTGCCGCGCGATCCTGGGGGCCCTCCCGGGCGCCTGCGAGGTCTCGGGCGGGTCGATCGAGCTCGACGGCGACGACCTCACCCGGCTCGATGCCAAGGGCTGGCGGGCGCTGCACTCCACCCGCATCGGCGCGGTCTTCCAGGATCCGGCGTCGTATCTCAACCCCTCGTTGTCGGTCGGTCGCCAGCTGGCGGAGGTGCTGCGCGTGAAGGGCGGGCTCGGGCGCCGCGAGGCGAAGGCCCGCGCGATCGAGCTGCTCGGTGCCGTCGGTCTCAAGCGACCCGAATCGGTCTACGCACGGATTCCCGCGGAGCTCTCCGGCGGGATGCAGCAGCGGGCGATGCTCGCGATCGCGATCTCCTGCGACCCCGATCTCCTCATCGCCGACGAGCCGACCACGGCGCTCGACGTCAAGACCCAGGCGGAGATCGTCGTCCTGCTGCGCGAGCTGCGATCCCGC
>JAURVW010000694.1 GCA_030655275.1 Solirubrobacteraceae bacterium | reverse complement strand
CCGGCCTCGGCCTCGCGACCGTAGGCCTCGCCTCCGAGTGGGCCTGGACCTACGTCTTCACGCCCATCCCGTGGCCGGCGACGCTGGCCGGCAGCGGCATCCCGTTCGGGGTCGCCGCCGCGTTCGCCGGCGCCTTCATCGGCGCGTGGATCGGCACCCGTCTGCAGGAGACGCGCCAGCCGGTCAACCCGGGGCTGCGCCGCGGTGCGGTCGTCGGCGCGATCGGCATCGCCGTGCTGATCGCCGTCGCCCTCCCGAAGCCGACGGAGCCCGGCACCACCGCCACGGTGCAGCTGCGCGACGTGCAGGGCAAGCCCGGCACGCCGGCTTCCGAGGGCCGCGCCGTCGAGGCGACGATCACGCTGTCGCCGCCCGACGCGGCAAAGGAGGCCAAGTGGTTCACGGCGACCGCGTGGCAGGGCAACGGCTTCATCGTCGACCGCCTCGAGGAGATCGGGCCGGGTCGGTACCGCACCACCCAGCCGATCCCGGTCCACGGCAACTGGAAGGCGCTCGTGCGCCTGCACGTCGGCCGCAGCCTCGGCGCGATTCCGCTGTTCCTGCCCGCCGACGCCGCCATCGGCGCCGTCGAGACGCCCGCCCTTCAGAGCTTCACCCGCGAGTTCGTCGCCGACCACACGCTCCTGCAGCGCGAGCAGAAGCCGGCCCCCGGTGGGCTCACGCTGATCGCGTACCTCACGGTCGTCCTGATCGCCTTCGCGCTGCTGTGCCTGCTCGTGTGGGGCATCCACCGCCTCGGCAAGCTCGGTCCGGAACCGGGCGGCCCCGGCGATCCGGCGATCGTCCGTGCGCAGAAGGACCGCGCCGAGAAGGAGCGCGCCCAGCGGGCGGCCAAGCCGGCGGCGAGCACCCCCAGGCGCGGCGCCACGGGTGAACCGGGGGCGGTCACGTGATCCCGTTCGTCCTGGCCGACCACTCGCTCATCAGCGCGGTGCCGTTCCTCGTGCCGGCACTGATCATCATCGGATTCCTGGTGTTCCACGTGGTCCGCGACCGTCGCGCCGACGACGGCGACGACCTCGAGGACTACGACGACGACTGGGCAGGCCCGACGGTCGACGGACCGGGCACCGACGTCACTGAGGAGTCGTCCGGCGATGCCGGCGTCCAGACCGGCGACGGCACCCGGACCGACCGCTGACGACGGCCGGGCGCCCGGCCCGGCAAGATGGGGCACCGATGAGCGCCCCCGCCCGCAACCTCGTCAACCTCAAGTCCGTCACGAAGGGGTACGCGAGCCGGAACGTCCTCAGTGACGTGACGCTCGGGATCTCCGCCGGGGACCGCATCGGGATCGTCGGTCGCAACGGCGACGGCAAGTCGACGCTGCTCAAGCTGATCGCCGGGCTCGAGCAGCCCGACAGCGGCCAGGTCACGCAGGTCGGCACGCTCCACATGGCAATCGTCGCGCAGGGCGACGACCTCGACCCCGCGAAGACGATCCGCGACGAGCTCGTCGGCGGCCGCGCCGACCACGAATGGGCGGGCGACCCGAAGTTCCGCTCCGTGCTCGAGGGCCTGCTCGGTGGCGTGGAGATGCGCCGCTTCGAGGACGGTCTCGACACCGTGATCGGGCCGCTCTCGGGCGGCGAACGTCGCCGCATCGCGCTGGCCAAGCTGCTGCTCGACACCCCCGACCTCCTGCTCCTCGACGAGCCCACCAACCACCTCGACGTCGAGGGCGTGGAATGGCTCGCGCGCCACCTCGCCTCCCGTCGCGGCTCCCTCATCGTGATCACCCATGACCGGTGGTTCCTCGACGCGGTCTGCACCCACACGTGGGAGGTCTCCGACGGCGACGTCTACCAGTACGAGGGCGGCTACGCGGCCTACGTGCTGGCCCGCGCCGAGCGTGATCGCCAGGCCGGGATCCGCGAGGACAAGCGCCAGCAGCTCGTGAAGAAGGAGCTGGCCTGGCTGCGCCGCGGCCCGCCGGCCCGCACGAGCAAGCCGAAGTTCCGCATCGACGCCGCGAACGCGCTCATCGCCGACGTGCCCGAGCCGCGCGACGGCGTCGAGCTGCTGCGATTCGCCAATGCGCGCCTGGGCAACAAGGTGCTCGACGCCGTCGAGGTCTCCGTCGCCTACGGCGAGAAGGTGCTGCTCAAGAAGGCGACCTGGCGACTGGGGCCCGGCGACCGCGTGGCACTCGTCGGCGTCAACGGCTCCGGCAAGACGACGATGATGAACCTCCTCGGCGGGATCACGCAGCCGACCGAGGGCGTCGTCGAACGCGGCCAGACGGTCAAGCTGGCCTATCTCTCCCAGGACACCGCCGAGATCCCCGGGCACCTGCGCGTGCTCGAGTCGCTCGAAGCCGTCCGAGGCCGGATCAGTACGAGCGACGGGCAGGAACTCACGGCCGGGATGCTCTGCGACCGGTTCGGCTTCCGGGGCGCCCGCGCCCGCACGTTCGTGAAGGACCTCTCCGGTGGCGAACGTCGCCGCCTGCAGCTCATGCGCCTGTTGATGGAGGAGCCGAACGTGCTCCTCCTCGACGAGCCCACCAACGATCTCGACATCGACACCCTCACCGCGATGGAGGACCTCCTCGATTCCTGGCCGGGCACGCTCGTCGTCGTGAGCCATGACCGGTACTTCGTCGAGCGCGTCTGCGACAACGTCTACGCGCTCTCCGGCAACGGCGGCGTGAGCCATCTGCCCGGTGGCATCGACCAGTACATCGAGCAACGCAAGGCCGCGGGCCTCGCGCCGGGCTCGGCGCCGGCGGCCGGAAACGGATCGAGCTCCGTCGCCCCCGCCGCGACCGGTGGATCGGGTACCAGCACCGCGGGACCGAGCAACAAGGAGATCCACGCCGCGCGCAAGGAGGTCCAGCGCCTCGACCGCGCGATGGAGAAGCTCACGCAGCGCGAGGCCAAGCTCTACGAGCAGATGGCCGAGAGCGCGACCGACCCGTCGCAGCTGCGCGCGCTCGGCGACGAGCAGGCCGCCGTCGCCGCCGAGCGCGACGCGCTCGAAGCACTCTGGCTCGAAGCCTCGGAGATCGCCGAGGCCTGATCGGCCTCCGGCCGCCCGTCGTTCGTAGGAACCCTATGAACGACGTGGGCGGCCGGTGCGCAGCCGGCGGTTGCCGGTCGCCGTCGCGTGGGCGATGGTGTGGGCATGGACGCCGACGTCATCGTCATCGGAGCCGGGCTCGCCGGGCTGGTTGCCACCGCGGAACTCGTCGACGCGGGCCGCCGGGTGCTCGTGCTCGACCAGGAGAACGAGGCCAACCTCGGCGGCCAGGCGCACTGGTCGTTCGGCGGGCTGTTCCTCGTCGACTCACCCGAGCAGCGCCGGCTCGGCATCAAGGACTCCGTCGAGCTGGCCCGCCAGGACTGGGCCGGGACGGCAGGCTTCGACCGCGACCGCGAGGATCATTGGCCGCGCCAGTGGGCCGAGGCGTACGTCGACTTCGCCGCCGGCGAGAAGCGCTCCTGGCTCCACGAGCAGGGCCTGCGGATCTTTCCGGTCGTCGGCTGGGCCGAGCGCGGCGGGTACGACGCGAGCGGCCCCGGCAACTCGGTCCCGCGCTTCCACGTGACATGGGGGACGGGGCCCGGCGTCGTCGCGCCCTTCGAGCGGCGCGTGCGCGAGGGCGTCCGCCGCGGGCTCGTGACGTTCGGGTTCCGTCATCGGGTGAACGAGCTCGTGACGAGCGACGGTGCCGTGACGGGCGTACGCGGCGACGTGCTCGTGCCGTCGCCCGAGCCGCGGGGCGTGTCGTCGTCGCGAGAGGTCGCGGGGTCGTTCGAGCACTCGGCGCAGGCCGTGATCGTCACCTCGGGCGGGATCGGCGCCAACCACGACCTGGTGCGGCAGAACTGGCCCGCACGGCTCGGGAAGGCGCCCGCGCACATGCTCACGGGGGTGCCCGCGCACGTCGACGGACGGATGCTCGCGATCACCGAGGCGGCGGGCGGCAACATCGTCAACCGCGACCGCATGTGGCACTACGTGGAGGGCGTCACGAACCACGCGCCGATCTGGCCGGGCCACGGCATCCGGATCCTCCCGGGGCCGTCGTCGCTGTGGCTCGATGCGACCGGTACCCGCCTGCCCGGACCGCTCTTCCCGGGCTTCGACACCCTCGGCACGCTCGACCACATCATGCGCACCGGCCACGAGCACACGTGGTTCGTCCTCACGCAGAAGATCATCGAGCGCGAGTTCACGCTGTCGGGCTCCGAGCAG
>JAURVW010000693.1 GCA_030655275.1 Solirubrobacteraceae bacterium | reverse complement strand
CGGAGCGCAGCGACGGCCGGAAGTCGCCGCTGCGAGGTCGCTGCCCTAGCGGCCGATGAGCGCTTCGACGCCGGCCAATGCGAGGGTCTTCTCGAGGCCTTCGCGGAGCTGGATCTTGGGTTCCCAGCCGAGGTGCTGCTGGGCGCGGGTGATGTCGGGGCGGCGGATCTTGGGGTCGTCTTCGGGGAGGGCTTCGAAGACGATCTCGCTTTTGGATCCGGTGACGTCGACGACGGCTTCGGCGAGTTCCAGGAGCGTGAACTCGTTGGGGTTGCCGATGTTGACGGGCTCGTGGACGCCGCTCTGTGCGAGGGCGATCATGCCGGCGATGAGGTCGTCGACGTAGCAGAAGCTGCGGGTCTGGCTGCCGTCGCCGAAGACGGTGATCGGCTTGTCCTGCAGGGCCTGTCGCATGAACGTGGGGATCGCGCGGCCGTCCTGGGCGCGCATGCGGGGGCCGTAGGTGTTGAAGATGCGCATGAGGGCGGTGTCGACGCCCTGGTAGCGGTGGTAGGCCATCGTGAGGGCTTCGGCGTAGCGCTTGGCTTCGTCGTAGACGCCGCGCGGGCCGATCGGGTTGACGTGGCCCCAGTACGTCTCGGGCTGCGGGTGTACCTGCGGGTCGCCGTAGACCTCGCTGGTGGAGGCGATCAGGAAGCGCGCGCGGTGCTTCTTGGCCAGGCCGAGGGTGTGGTGGGTGCCGTAGGAGCCGACCTTGAGCGTGTGCAGCGGGAGCCGCAGGTAGTCGATCGGGCTCGCGGGGGAGGCGAGGTGGTAGACGAAATCGACGGGCTCGTCGATGAAGTACGGCTCGATGATGTCGATCTGGCGAAACTCGAAGTTGTCGCGCAGATGCTCGATGTTGCGCAGCGAGCCGGTCTCCAGGTTGTCCACGCAGATCACGTTGTGACCCTGCGAGATCAACGTCTCGCTCAAGTGGGAACCAAGGAACCCGGCGCCGCCGGTAACAAGACAAGTCGCCATAAGACGCTGGACTCTAGAGAACCCCAGGGCCGCTGGCGCGTTCCGGTGCGACCTCGCGTCGGCGGCGGAGAAGACATCGAGGGTCAACGCGCCGCCCGAGCCGCGCATCGACCGGTCCGGGACATCCCTGACTCGCGTGGGAGAGTTCCGGATGGTGCCGGACACGCTCCGCCACGAATCTGCTCTCCATGACCCCTCTTCCTCCCGAACAACGCCGCGCCGCACAGCAGCTGCGGGCCGTCGCGCTGTGGGCCCTCGGGCTGTTCCTCACGCTCTGCCTCGCCGGGCTCCTGGCTTGGGCCGGCGTGCTGCTGGCGATCTTCGGGCTCGCCGGTGTGGCGTTGGCCGTCGCCGCGGCCATGACGACGATCGGGCTGACGGTCTGGCGTCGCGGGATGCTGCCGATGGCCGTCCTCTCGGCCGCGCTCGTGCTGCCGGCTGCCGCCGTCGCGCTGGGGTCGGAGCGGTTCGAACGCTCGCTCGGGTTGCTCGCGGTGAGCGTCGAGCGACCAGGCGATACCGAGGGCAAGACGTACTCGCGCGGCTCCGGCCCGGTGTTCGTCGACCTGCGTCAGCTGAAGGCGACGGGCGGCTCGACGACCCGGGTGAAGGCCCGGACCGACAACGGCCCGATCGTCGTTGCGCTCCCGCACGACCAGTGCCTCGACCTGACCGTGCGGGTCCGCGACGGCGGCAACCGCGGCGACCTCACCCAGCTGGCCGACGCAAGTCTGCGGATGGTCGGCATCGACAACGGTCAGAAGTACGACACCGGCTGGGGGCCGATCGGGCTCACGGAGGAGGCGACCGCCCGCGACGAACGAGCCCTGAGCAGCGCGACGGGCCGCTCGTCCGCGTTCTCCAAGCTCCAGGCGTACGGCCGAGTCCCGAACGGCATGCGCAGATCCGTCGACGGATACACGTGGACGCGTAAGACCGACGAGCCCGGCCTGGCGAAGGTGGAACTCGACCTCTCCGCGTCGGATGAGATCACGGTGCGCGACTACCCGGACTGGGCCGCTCCGATGAGCGACGGCATCGCCGACGGCTACAACCAGGTCTCGTCCGTCTCCTGGCCCAACGAGGTCCGTTCGCCGGTGTCGCCTTCCGACCTGCAGTGGCGGATGCGAGAGTCGGTCCGCACACCGGAGAACCGGGCCCGCTGGGTGAAGTGGGAGCGCGAGATGGTCAAGTTCGGCATCGAACAGGGTCGCCGCGCCGCTGGCCCGTGCGCGACGAAGCAGGAACTCGCGGACCGCGGATGGTGGTTCGAGACCCAGCCGGCGACGATCAAGGCTCCGGGCAAGGCACCCGTGACGCTCCTCGGAGGCCCGACGACCCGGCGCTCCGTGATCCCCCAGCCGGCGGTCCCGTCGAAGTACAACGTGCTCTCGGTGGAGGTGAACGGCCTCGGCAAGGTGAAGACCACCGGGGTCACGAAGTTGAACCCGGAGGCCAACCGATGAGCGCGCTCCCGACCCCCACCCTGCGCCGCCTGCCCGCCGCCGCAGCGGTCTCCGCCTCCGGTGCCCTGGCCGCCGCGCTGCTCGTCGGCGCCGGCGGCACGCCGATTCCGACGATCGTCCTCGGCGCCGTCGCCCTCCTCCTGCTGCTCGCGGAGACCGGCCGTCGCGCCCTCGCGATGCTGCGGTCCGGGTTCGGTGCACCGCTCGTGCTGGCCGTGCTCGGCGTCGCCGTCGCGGGTGCGGGGTGGTCGATCATCGTCGCCATCCATGCGGAGTACCTGGCGATCTTCGGCCTGCTGCTGCTGGCCGGGCTCGGGTTGATCGCCCGACCGCTGCTGGAGGCCCGAGGACGGATCGCGGCCGGCGCGACGCCGTGGCAGGCGCTCACGCGGACCGGCTCCGGTGGGCCACGCCTCACGGGCGGCGCCCTGCTGCGCGAGCACGGCTCGCTCCTGCTCGGCGTGTTCTTCGTGCTCCTGGCCGCGCGGGTCGCGACGGGAACGCAGGACGCGTATTCCTCCGGCATCTTCGGCATCGGCGGCTCGGCCGTCGCGCTGGGGCTGATGGGGATGGTCGCGGCGGCCGCGGCCGGCTGGTTCGCGAGCGCGGCGCGC
>JAURVW010000692.1 GCA_030655275.1 Solirubrobacteraceae bacterium | reverse complement strand
GAGGTCGCGGGCGGCGGCCCAGGTCGCGAGATCGGTGAGGTCGGCGGCGTAGGCGCGACGCGTGCGCGTCGCGAGGCCTCGGCGCGCGAGGTCGCTGCCGAGGAGCGTGAGGGCGTGGTCCCAGCCGTTGGTGGTGGCCGTCGCCCCGCTAGGGTCGCCGGTGTGGGCGACTTCTACATCCATGTGCACGAGGGAACGATTGCGACCCTCACCCAATTGGCCGAGTCCGAGGTGATCGAGCCCGGCGAGGACCCGACGCTTCCGTGGCATCGCATCAACGCGCCGAACGATGCGACGACGTTGTGGTACGCGGCGTTGAGGAAGAAGGAGCGTGGCATCTATTTGGGCACGCTGTCCTTTCGGCACCAGGATCACTACTCCCTGCTCCTCAGCCAGGGCTGGGAGGAAGTGCCCGTCGAGGACATCGGGGTCCCCGACCGCTGATTCCGCGGACGCGTGGGTCCCAAACTAGGGCCTCACGACGACCGTTGGGGGGCGGATCGTTGCGAAGCGACGATCCGAGAGTCTCCATGACGATCTGAGCGTCCTGTCGCGCCGCAGCTTCAGTTCGTGCGCGAGTGTTTTAGGCCGCCAGGCCGGGCCGCTCGCGACCGGCAAGCGAGAGGGCGCTACCGGATCTCGTGTGAGCGAGAGATCGCGCCGCAGATCCGGTTCCGGTGAGCCGGTTTTAGGCCGCCAGGCCGGGGCCGGCTCTCCGGGACCGGAGATGCAAGCGAGATCCGCTCACACGCGATCCGGTCAGACGACGTTGATGGTGGCGCCGACGGGTACGCGGTCGTAGAGGTCGATGACGTCCTCTTCGAGCATGCGGACGCAGCCGTGGGAGGCGTTGGAGCCGATGGAGCCGCGGTCGGAGGTGCCGTGGATTCCGGCGCCGTCGAAGAAGCCCATCCAGCGTGCCCTGATGGGGTTCGAGGGGCCGGGCGGGACGACGGTGCCGGCGAGGGAGCCAGCCCAGTCCGACATGGGGACGTGCCAGGACGGGTTGACCTGTTTGTCGTTGATCGTGTAGGTGCCGGCGGGGGTCTCGTGACCCTGGGAGCCGACGGCGACGCTGTACTTCTTGGACAGCTTGAAGTTCTTGTAGAGCCGCAGTTCGTTGGTGATGCGGTCGACGGTGATGATGGTGCCGTGTTCCTTGCGGATCTTCGCGGCGGACTGCTTGGGCTGGGTCGTCTTGACGGGCGCGAGGATGGTGCTGCGGTCCGCATTGGTGAGCTCGGCGTTGACGAGGCTGCGGAGTTTGCGGCGGTCGACGGCCATGCCGGTCTTCGACTCGCTGAGGACCGGGCGGTCGTGGTCGAAGGTGAGCGAGGCGTCGATCGCGTCGCGGTCGACGCCGCGGCGGATGCGGTCGATGAAGCGGGTGATCGCGGCGTCGGAGGCGGAGACGTCGACGGTGAAGTTCTTCTCGGCGTGCGTGCCGGTGGCGGTCCGCCAGGCGTTCGTGAGGGCGTTGCCCTCTTCGGAGGCTTCGACGGCCTTCGCGACGGTCTCGTCGAGGTTCGCGGTGAGGCGTGCCTCTTTCGGCCCGAGCTGGTAGCGCTTTCCGCGTCGTTCGACGACGATCGGCTGCTTGAGCGGCTCGACGTATTCGCGGTCGAGGCGGGCCTTGGCCTGCTCGGGGCTGAGGCCGCCGAGCTCGACGGCGCCGACGCGGATGCCGTCGGCGATCTTGCCCGAACTCGCGGCGCTGAGGCCCACGACCACACCACCGGAAGCGACGATCGCTCCGGCGAGGACTCCAGAGATCAAAACCCGCCGACGCACGGGCGGAAAGCTACAGAACGCAGCGGACGTCCGGTAGCTCCGAAAATCGTGGTTCCCGGATCTGGGGACGTTTCCGGCGCCGGGTTGGTCCGGTCAGCAGCGGTCAGCGGTCGCCGAGAGCGGGGTCGGCGTGGATGCCGAGCAGGGGCGCGAGGGCGTCGGCAAGTTCCGCCCAGGTCGGGGCGTGGGTGATCTGCTCGTGCGTTTCGATGGTGGATCGGTTCCAGGGGTGGCTGATGGTGGCGACCGAGATCCCGT
>JAURVW010000689.1 GCA_030655275.1 Solirubrobacteraceae bacterium | reverse complement strand
CCGGGATGTATCTCTGGTGGCCGCGCGGCCGACGGGGCTTTCGCGATGCCCTGCGCCCCCGGCTACGGTCGAAGGCGAGCCGCACGCGCTGGCGTGATCTGCACGCGATCACCGGGGTGCTGTTCGGATTCGTGACGCTCTTCTTCCTCCTCACGGGCCTGGCGTGGACGGGCGTGTGGGGCACGAAGTTCGGCGAGATCGCCGCGAAGACGGGCCAGCACTATCCGGCCGGCCTCTACGACGGCGCCGAATCCGTGGCCGACACCGTGAAGAACGGCAAGGCCGCGTGGTCGGCCGGTGAGATTCCGCTCGCGGGCTCGCAGTTCCCCCAGAGCGGCTCGGGCACGGCCAGCGGGCAGGTCTCCGCTGGCGGCGGCAGCGGCGCGGGCCACACCCACGAGGGCGATACCGCCAATCACAACAACCATGCCGCGGCGGGCGCGAACGGAAGCGCTCCGGGCTCCGGGACGGGCGACGCGAACGGCGGCTCGTCGACGGCGCAGCCGCAGTCCGTCCCGCCCGGCGCAGGCTCGGCGGAGGCCGAGCCGGTCGGCACGCTCAGCGCCGCGGACGTCCGCGCCATCACGGCCGGCCGCAGCGACATCGAGGTGAAGGCCGGTGGCGACGGCCACACCGGGCATGCCCACGCCGACAGCCTCGTGTGGGATCCCGCGAAGGGCGCGCCACTCGATGCGGTCGTCGGGAGGGCGCAGAAGATGGGCTTTCCGGCGGGCTTCACGATCGTCTACCCGACCGACGAGTACGGCAGCTACACGCTGTCGAAGTTCCCGGACGCCGACGTGGACCCGAACGCGACCGCCGGGTCGGAGCGGATCGCGTACGTCGACCAGTACACCGCCCTGCCGATCAAGGACTACGGGTTCGACGGCTTCGGCACGATCGGCAAGGCGACCGACTTCGGGATCGCGCTGCACGAGGGCCGACAGTGGGGCATCTGGAGCCAGCTGTTCTCGCTGTTCGGGACGCTCGCCCTGCTGCTGTCCTGCGCGACCGCCGTCGTCATGTGGCGCAAGCGCAAGCCGAAGGGCCTCGGTTCGCCGCGGCGCCCACCGAACCGCAAGCTCGGCGCCGGCGTCGTGGTGATCACGCTCGGGCTCGGGCTGCTCTTTCCGCTCCTGGGCCTGTCGATCGTCGCGCTGCTCGTGTTCGACTTCGTGATCGTGCGGCACGTGCCACCGCTGCGGCGGGCGCTCGGGGCCGGGCGCTAGGGCGGCCGGGCGCTAGGGCGGCCGGGCGCTAGGCGGCCGGGCGCTAGGGCGGCCGGGCGGGGTCGGGTCGACGAGGCGGGCCGGTCGACCGGTCAGCGGATCAGTGAGAGGGGAACGGCGTAGAACGCCTGCGGGCGCCCGGGGCGCCCCTCCTGCGGCCGCTGGCCCTTGCGGAGTTTGAGCTGGCCGGCCTCGAGCGGCCCGCCGCCGTGCGCCGACGCCCAGCGACCCAGCTCGGCGAGGTCGATGCCGGCCGCCTCGAGCAGATCGGCGCGGTAGAGCCCGAGTCCGGGCAGCTCGCCCATCGGCTTCAAGGTGCGCAGCGCGGCGATGAGCTCGTCCTCGGTCATGGCCGCCAGCCTACGAGCGTGCGACCCCGGAGCCCCGCCGGGGGTCAGGAGCGGACGCGGATCTTCACCGTCGGGCTCGTGCCCGGCTGCACCGCGAGCTCGCTCGACCGCATGACGCGCGCACGGAACTGCCACCGCGCCGCGAGCTGGAACCGGTACGACCAGGCGAACCGGCCCTTGGCATCCGTGTTGACGATCTTCGCGCCCCGCCAGCCGCTCGGACCGCGCGTCTCGATCGCCACCTGCAGTCCCCCCTTGGGAATCGTGCCCGCGCGAACCGTGCCGCTGAACCGCACGGGCGCCCGCCGGCGGACGTCGCGAACGGAGGTCCTCAGCGTGACCGCGGCCGCGACGCGGAGCCGGACCGACCGTCGCGCGACGTAGGAGGTGCTGCCGGTGGCCGGGGCGTAGGCGAACTCGATGAGGCCGGGCGAGGTGGTCGCGGGCCGGTGCCGGATCTTCCCCCGGCCGTCGCTGGTGACCGTCGCGACCTTCTGCGCGCGCTCGCCACCGCGCGTCTCGTACACGTCGACCTGCGCCCCGACGATCGCCTTGCCCTTGGCATCGACGAGCTGGTCGGCGAGGGAGACCTTGCGTCCGTAGGTGGTCGAGCGCGTGGACTGCGTCTTCTTGCTCGCGAACCGCGCCGTGGCGAGGCTGCCACCGGTGCCGTTCGGTGCGCCGGAGACCGGACCCGTCGGCGTCGGGGCCGGGGCCCCGTTCTGCACGGTCACCGAACGATCGATCACCGTCGCCTGGTTGTCGGCGGCGTCCCAGAGCGTGACGGTGAGCTGGTGGGTCCCGTCGGCGACCGCGGTGGTGTCGATCGGGAACGACAGCGGGAGCCCCGGCTGGCAAGGCATGCCTCCGCGAAAGCCGGACGCCTTCAGGGCCGCGGTGCAGGCGCCGCCGTTCTCGTTCATCACGGACCGCCCCCACACGACCTTGCCGCCGAGGCGCACCTCGGCGGCGTAGAGCCCCGAGCCCTTGTCGTAGGCGTTGAACTTGAGGGTTCGCACCCCCGACAACGGCTGCGTTCCGAGCGCGGCCTCGTCGAGCGCCGATGCCGTGGGCGCGAGGTCCTCGGTCATGGTGAGGCGGGCGCGTCGCATGTAGAGATGCGCGCGGCCTCCGCCGCCTCCCCGGCAGGAGGGCGAGCCCGTCACGCCCTCGTCCGCGAGGCAGGCGATCGTCACGCCGAACGTGCGACCGACCGGGACGAACACGTCGCGCGTATCGGGAACGCGGTTGCAGTTCAGGCTGAAGCAGCCGGCGACCACGTTCGGGTCGGTGCGACCGGTGAGCAGTCCCGCACGGGAGATCGCCAGCGCCGGGTGGGCGTTGTCGTCGCCGCTGTCGGCACCGATGCCCCAGGCGGTGTCCATGTCGACGCTCGCCACGGTCACGTCGGCGGGTGCGGAGTACGTCCAGCCCACGCGCATCGGGGCGTAGAGGCGACTTCCCTCGGCGCCGGTGATGGCCGAGGAGAGCGAGCCGGCGGCGAGCGAGCAGGAGTCGTTGGTGTTCGCCGCACCCGTCGGCCGGAACTCGTTCGTCGGGGTCCACCCGTCGGTCGGCGCGGAGTTCCAGTTGCCGTCGTGGCAGGACCACACGGTGTAGGAGCCGGCCGATGCCGCCGGGGCCCAGGACAGGGCCGCAGGCAAAGGGGACGCGTCACGGCCAGAGAGACAACACGTCCCGGAGCGGAAATGCAAGGGGCCGGCCGGATTTCGGCGCATCGCTCATCTCGCGCGCGCGTGGGTGGCTCGTCGATGGGCCGCCAGGCTGCTCAGCCCGCGTCGCTCGGCGGCGGCACGGGGCTCGCGCGGTCGACGAGCGTGGCGAAGAAGTCCGACCGGGTCACGATCCCGCGCACCTGCCGTCCGGCATCGACCACGGGGACGATCAGCACGCGGTGGTGGAGGAAGGTCTCCGCGAGCTGGGCGACGGCGTAGTCCTCCTTCACCGCGATGCGCTCGCGGTTGGCGAACCGGCCGACGGGCTCGAGCAACTTGCCGGATCTTCGCTGGATCGCGTCGTCGAGCGACTGCCGCACGAACCCCGCGAACTTCAGCTCGCTCACGTAACCGGGAAAGATCGCCGCGATGAACTCGCGCTCGCCGAAGATGCCGTGCAGGCGTCCGTCGCGCTTGACGACCGGCAGCGCAGGCGCCCCGGAGGCGAGGATCCACTTGGCGGCGTCGCCGACGGTGTCGTCCACCTTCAGCAGCGGCACGTCGCGGAGCAGACGGTCGACGATCATCATGGGCGGCACCTCATGCGTAGCGGAGCAGGATGTAGCCGGTGACCATGAACATCGAGAAGAAGGTCACCGGCACACCGACCTTCAGGAAGCGGACGAAGCCGATCGGGTGACCGTTGCGCGAGGCCATCGCAGCGGCGGCGACGTTCGGCGCGGCGGCGATCAGGGTCATGTTGCCGCCGAAGCAGGCACCGAGCGCCAGGGCCCACCAGTAGGCGTCGTCGCCGGTGCCGGCGGAGATCTGCTCGACGACCGGGATCATCGTCGCGGTGAGCGGGATGTTGTCGATCACGCCGCCGACGATCGCCGCCGACCACGTGATGCCGAGCAGCTCCGCGGTGCGGTCGCCGCCGGTGACGTCGACGATGCCGTTCGCGAGCTGTTCCACCGCACCCGTGTGCTCGAGCGCGCCGACCATCACGAAGAGGCCGACGAAGAAGAAGAGCGTCGCCCACTCGATCGAGGCGAGCGTCTCCTCGACGTTCTGCCGGGTGACGAGCAGCATGATCGCGGCGCCGGAGAGCGCGACCGTCGCCGGCTCGAGCCCGATGGGCTTGTGTACGAAGAACGCCAGCACGGTGAGGATCAGGATCGGCCCGAGCCGCCTGAGCTCGGCGGGATCCTCGATCGCGCCACGGGCGTCGAGCTCGTTCACGCGGGCGCGCGCCTCGGGGGCGATCCGAAGCTTCTTGCGCCAGAAGAAGTAGAGCGCGGAGATCACGATGAGGCCCGTGAGGTAGGCGATCGGCATCAGGTTCACGATGAAGTCCATGAACGAGAGGTCGGTGGCGCCGGCGATCATGATGTTCGGCGGGTCGCCGATGAGGGTCGCGGTGCCGCCGATGTTGCAGGCCATCACCTCGATCAGGATCAGCGGGATCGGATCGATGTCGAGCGCATCGGCGAGCAGGAACGTGATCGGGACGAGCAGCAGGATCGTCGTGAGGTTGTCCAGGAACGCCGAGAGGACCGCCGTCGCCGCGCCGAGTGAGAGCACGAGCAGGAACGACCGCCCCTTCGCCGCCTGCGCCGCCTTGATCGCGAGGTAGGTGTAGACGCCCGTCGTCTCGGTCAGGCGGACGACGATCATCATGCCCGCGAGCAGCCCGAGCGCCTCCCACTCGATCGCGTGGAGGGCGGTCTCCTGGTCGATGGTCTGCGTGAGCAGGACGGCCGTCGCCCCCACGAGCGCCACGACGGTGCGATGGCCCCGTTCGACCGCGATGAACGCCAGCGCGGTGGCGAAGATGAGGATGGCGACGAGCACTCCGAGAAGCCTGGCCGCCGGGCACACCCGTGGGTATCGGGAGCAATACCCAGAGCGGGTGGGTCGAGGTACCCACAGGACGCGCAGATGGGTATCGATCCCGATACCGCGCGGTGCTCCCGACGGGGATCGTGAGGTCACGATGCTCGACCGGATCTGCGTGGCCTACGACGAAGGCGCCCCGTCCCGGGCGGCCCTGTCGGTCGCGGTCCAGCTCGCAGGCCGGGCCGGAGCGGCCCTGACGCTCGTGCACGTGGCCGATCCGCAGATCGATCAGCCCGTCACCGGAGAGGACCGGGTGGGATTCGACCTGCTCGGCTTCACCGACGAGCGACGGTGGCAGGCCCGGCTGACGGCGGTCGCCGCGCAGGCGGGCGACCGGCTGGCTCCCGAGGGCGGCGGTGAGGTCGAGGTGCGGACGGTCGCGGGGGAACCCGCGGACGAGCTGCCCGAGCTGGCCAGTGCCACCGGGGCCGACCTCATCGTCGCGGGGGCGCCGCGCTGCGGGCTGCGAGCAGTACTGACCCGGAGCGTCTCGCGGGCCCTGACCCGCGGAGCGACCCGGCCGGTGCTGTTCGCACCCGGAGAGGCGGTGCGCGCCGACGGTGCTGTGCTCGTGTG
>JAURVW010000676.1 GCA_030655275.1 Solirubrobacteraceae bacterium | reverse complement strand
GATGGGCCTCGGCGACAAGGCGATGGGGATCGCGCCGAAAGTCTGAACTTCGGCCGCGAGATGGGCCTCGGCGACAAGGCGATGGGGATCGCGCCGAAAGTCTGAACTTCGGCCGCGAGATGGGCCTCAGCGCTTCGGGCGCGGGTGGAAGGTCACGACCTGGGGTGCCTGCGGCGCAGCCGACTTGACGGGCGCGCTGTCGCAACCGTCGCAGCCGCAGCCGGAGGCGACCGTCGCGGCCTTCTGCATCTTCGCGGCGAAGAACGCCGGCAGCGGCAGCTTCAGCAAGGCGCTCGCGAGCGCGCGGCGCGCCACCGAAGGCATCAGCTTCCAGGCCGCATAAATCGCGCAGCCGAGCACGAGCAACGCGACGATCAAGGTCTGCATCTTCAACCTCCGCCGAGCGCCAGCGTGACGCGGTAGGTGACGAACGCGGCCGCATACGCGAGCACGAACAGGTAGAGCGCCATCAGGAGCGGATAGCGCCACGAATTGGTCTCGCGTTTGACGACCGCGAGGGTCGAGATGCATTGCGGCGCGAACACGTACCAGGCGAGCAGCGAGTAGGCGGTCGCGAGCGACCAGCCCTTCGAGATGATCGGCGCGAGCGCGTCGGCCACTTCGTCACCGGCCGCCGACATCGAATAGACGGTGCCCAGCGCGCCGACCGCCACTTCACGCGCCGCGAGGCCCGGCACCAGCGCGATCGAGATCTGCCAGTTGAAGCCGATCGGCGCGAACACGTGTTGCAGCGCCTGGCCGAGCCAGCCGGCGATGCTGTACTGGATCGCTGGCCCCGTCGCACCCTCGGGCGGGCCGGGGTAGGTCGACAGGAACCACAGGATCACCATCAACGCGAAGATGATCCCGCCGACGCGCGACAGGAAGATGTACGCGCGTTCCCACAGCCCGAGCGCGAGGTTGCGCAGGCCCGGCGCGCGGTACGGCGGCAGCTCGAGCATCAGCGGCTGGTAGCGGCTCTTGATCCAGATGCGCTTGAAGAGCCAGGCCACCGCCATCGCCGACACCACGCCGGCGACGTAGAGGCCGAAAAGCGTCAGCCCGCGCA
>JAURVW010000674.1 GCA_030655275.1 Solirubrobacteraceae bacterium | reverse complement strand
AGTTCGGCGTCGGCGCGGTCGCGGTCGCGGTCGCGGAGCTCGACCGACGCCGGGCCATTGGACCGCAGGACGGCCACCACGCCGGGGCGCGGGACGAAGACGTAGGTTCGAGCAGGCGTCAGGTCGAGGGTAGAACGGTGCGGCACGGGCTCGCTCCGCTGGCCGCCGAGCGAGGTCGTGACCGCGGTCCACCCCGGCTCGAACGACGTGAAGGGCTGCCGCATCCGCTTGCCGCTGCGGACCGTCGAGGCGACATGGAACCCGAGCCAGTCCGTGAAGGTGGAGAACCGTGCAGGGCCGTCCGGGCCCTCGAGGCGCACCATCATGCGCTGGTTGCTCGTGTAGTCGAGGGTTGCGTGGGGCGTCGTGGCGTTGGCCTCCGGGATCGCGCTGCCGCTGGGCTGGACCCGGTACGCGTAGGGGCGCTGCGGGTCGGCGGCGTACACGAGGCTGCGCGGACCGACTTCCGTCGCCCAGTCGGTGGGGAGGCCGTCGTAGGTGACGCCGGCACGCAGGGTGGGCCAGTGCGAGCGGGAGGCGTCGACCCGCTCGAACACGCGGACGCGGTCCGACAGGTCGCTCGCGTCACGCTCGATCTTCACGGCGCCCGTGGCGTAGACGGCGACGAGCAGCGCCACTGCGATGGCGGCGCCGATCGACAGGCCAAACGCGAACGGGGCGGATGAGGTGGGCGGTCGCTGCATGCGGGAACTGCGCGACTATAGTCCCCACGGCGCTGCGGACGCCCGGTCCAGACGCCCACATGACACGTTCCGTATTCAAATACCGTCGCACCCGACCGCCACAGTCAGGACGACCTGCCTGATGTGCGGTATCGCGGGCTTCCGGGGCGAATCCCCGGCACGCGCCACGCAGCTCTCGGGGGCGCTCGCGCATCGCGGTCCGGACGGCGCCTGGACCCTCGAGCACGGCGGCACCACCCTCGTGCAGACACGCCTCGCCGTGATGGACCTGTCCGACCGGGTGCGCTACCCGATGCTGAGCCGGGACGGCACGGTCGCGCTCGTGTTCAACGGCGAGATCTATGGGTTCGGTCCGCTCCGCGACGAGCTCAGTGCGCTCGGTCACCGCTTCGACACCACCTGCGACGCCGAAGTGGTGCTCCGCGGGTACGAGGCCTGGGGCGCCGGGGTGCTGTCGCGCATCGACGGGATGTACGCCCTCGCCCTCGCGAACGCGCAGACGGGCGAGCTGCTCCTGGCCCGTGACCCGCTCGGGATCAAACCGCTCGTTCGCACCACCGGCCCCGGTCCCGTCGCCTTCGCCTCGGACGCGCTCGCCCTCGTCGCGGCCGGGTTCAGCGAGGGCTCGGTGGACCGTGCGGCGATCGCTGCGCACCTGGCCCTGCACTACGTGCCGCCGCCGCTCACGGGCATCGAGGACGTGAGTCAGGTCGAGCCCGGCACCCTCGTGCGCATCGCACGCGACGGGTCGACGACCGTCGAGGTCTTCGCCGTCGATCACCTGCGTCGCCGTCCGGACCCCGTACCCGTGACGGCCGAGGAGGTGCGGTCGACCGTCAGCGAAGCCGTCGCCCAGCAGTCCCGGGCCGACGTCCCCGTCGGCGTGTTTCTCTCGGGCGGGGTCGACTCGGCGCTCATCCTCTCCGCAGCGGTCGCCGCCGGCCACGAGCCGATCGCGTTCACCCTCGGCTTTGAGGGCAGCGGCGACTACGACGAGCTCGCCCTCGCCAAGGCGACGGCGCGCGCCCTCGGCGTGCCGCACCACACCGAGATCCTGCGGGGCGGTCTCGCGGACGTGCTCGACGAGGTCTCAACCGCCTTCGACCTCCCGTTCGCCGACTCGTCGGCCATCGCGACCGTCCAGCTGGCCACGCTCGCGCGGCGTGAGGTCACGGTTGCGCTCAGCGGGACCGGCGGCGACGAGCTCTTCGGGGGGTACGCACGGCACCGCGCCCACCGTCTGCTCCGTCCGCTGCGGGCGGTCCCGGGTCCCGTCCGCCGGCGCGCAGCGCTGATCGGTCCGGCGCGCGGGTCCGAGCGGTCGAGTCGCGCGGCGGTCATGCGGTCGCGGATCGCGCGCCTGTCGGCACTCGACCCCGCCGATCCGCTCGACCAGTACCTCGGGCTGATCGGGACGATGACTTCGCCCGCCGCCGCGGCGCTCACCACCGTCACCCCCGAGCTGCCCGCGTCGATGCGACGGCCGCTCGACCCCACCAACTCGGTGCTCCGTGAGGTGTCGCGCCTGGACCTGGCCACCTACCTGCCCGGCGACGTCCTCACGAAGGAGGACCGCGCGACGATGGCCGTGGGTCTGGAGTCGCGCGTGCCCCTGCTGGCCAACGCGATGTTCGCGCTCTCGGGCCGGATGCGCGACGACCAGAAGATCGGTCTGCGCGAGGGCAAGCGGGCGCTCCGTCGGCTCGCGACCGAGATGGTCCCTGACCGCGGCGTCGCGACCGCGCCCAAACGTGGCTTCGCCGTTCCGCTCGGCCAGCTGTTCGATGGGGCGTGGCACGCCGAGGCCGCCGACCGGCTGCGGGCAGCGCAGGGCGTGGTCGTCGGAGACCGTGCCGCCGACGCCTTCCTCGCCGGCGCGCTCTCGCCTGCCGAGACGTGGCTCCTGCTCACCCTCGACGCGTGGGAGCAGCGGCTCGACGCTGCCCGCGTGAGCGGCGCCAGGGCGGCCGCGCTCGCATGAACCGGCGTGTGCTGCACGTCGTCCGCACCGACGGGCTGTCGGGGGCGGAAGGGCATCTCGTCGCGCTCGTGGCGCCGCTGGCCGCGCAGGGCTGGTCGTCCGACGTACTCATCTCGACCCGCGATCCCGAGGGCGTCCAGCGGCTCGTCCGGCGGCTGGGCGAGGAGGGGGCCGGCGTCCGCGTGATCGTCGGTCGTCACGACCTGCATCCCGCCCTCCTTCGCTCGGTGCTCAAGGCGCGGCGCTCCTCACGCTGGTCGCTCATCCACTCCCACATGGTCCATGCCGACTGGCATGCCGGCCTCGCGGCGCTGCTGACGCGGGGTTCCGTGCCGCTCGTCTCGACTAAGCACAACCACGATCCCTTCCGCACCAAGCTCGCGGTGCGCGCGATCGAGACGCTCTGGGGGCTGAGGACGGCTCAGATCATCGCCATCTCCGGCTCCCTCGCCGACTTCATCGAGCGTCATGGGACCAGGCGCCCGGTAACCGTGCGGTACGGGATCTCGGCCGGACCGGCACCTGCGGTGCGCAAGGCAGGCCGGTCGGTCCGACTGATCGCCGTCGGCCGACTCGAGCCGCAGAAGGGCGTCGACGTGCTGCTCGACGCGGTCGCCCGCGTGGAGGGCGTCGAGCTCGACATCGTCGGCGACGGCTCGCTGCGTTCCACGCTCGCCGACCAGGTGGAGCGACTCGGACTCGCCGACCGGGTGAGGCTCGTCGGGCACCAGCAAGACGTCCCCGACCGGATGCGCGCCGCCGACGTCTTCGTGCATGCCGCGCGCTGGGAGGGCTTCGGCCTGGTCCTGCTCGAAGCGATGTCGGCTGGCCTGCCGGTCGTGGCGACCAGCGTCGGTGCGATCCCCGAGGTGGTGGACGACGGCGTGACGGGGGTGCTCGTCGCACCCGACCAATCCGCCGCCCTCGCCGATGCGATCCGCTCGCTCGTCGCCGATCCCGAGCGTCGGCGCGAGCTCGGCGATGCCGGCCGCGCACGGCTGCTGGAGGCGTTCGCGGTGGGGCGGATGGCCCGCGAGACCGCCGACGTGTACGACTGCGCGACCGGGGTCTCGCGATGAGCGGCGCAAGCGTGCTCGTCGTCTCTGGCATCTGGCCGCCGGACGTCGGTGGGCCGGCGTCGCACGGACCGGCGATCGGCCGGTTCCTCGCCGGGCGGCACCACGAGGTGCGCGCGGTGGTCTCCGGGGAACACCCCGAACCGGCCGGCTTCCCGGTGCAGGTGCTCCGTCGCGACCGTCCGCTGCCCGAGCGTATGGCGCGGGGATTCACGGGACTGGTGGGAGCCACGCGCTGGCCGCAGGTGGTCTACTCGACCGGCATGTACCACCGCACGGCGATCGCGTGCACGCTCACGCGCACGCCGCTCGTGATCAAGCTCACCAGCGACCCGGCCTACGACCGGGCGCGCAACCGTGGCTGGTTCTCCGGCACGCTCGAGGCGTTCCAGGCGAGCCCGGGCGACCGGCGGGTGGACGCGCTCAAGGCCGTCCGCGACCGGGCCCTGCGGCGGGCCGACTCGGTCCTGATCCCCAGTCGCTATCTCGCGGCGATGGCGCGGGAGTGGTCGCTGGACGCGTCGCGGGTGCACGTGGTGCCCAACCCCGCCGACCTCCCGGCCCCGTCGGCGTCGCGCGAGGCGCTGCGCGAGCGGTTCAGCATGACCGGTCCGACCGCGGTCTACATCGGGCGGTTCGCGCTCGCCAAGAGCGTCCTCACCCTCGTCGAGGCCGCGGCGGCGGTCCCCGGACTCGCGGTCGTGCTGATCGGCGACGGCCCGGAACGCGAGGCGCTCCAGGCACGCATCGAGACGCTTGGTCTGGCCGGTCGCGTCCGCCTGCACCCGTCGGTCGACCGGGCCGGCGTCGCCGACTGGTTCCACGCCGCCGACCTCTCGGTGCTGCCCAGCCAGTGGGAGAACTTCCCCCACGGCGTGGTCGAGTCGCTCTCGGTCGGCACGCCGGTGGTGGCCTCGGACGTGGGCGGGGTGTCGGAAATCCTCGAGGAGGACGCCTATGGCAGGCTCGTCACGGCCGGTGCCGCCGACGACCTCGCCCGCGCGATGGGCGGCCTGATCGAGGAGACCGGCACGTTGGCGGCGATGCGCGCCGCGGCCGCGGTGGCGGGCGCCCGCTATCGGCCCGACGCCGTCTTCGGTCAGATCGAGGCTGCCGTGGAGCGCGCCGCGAGCACGCGACTCAGCCGCACCTGAATGCCGGGCGCGACGCGCCCGAGCATCGCGAGGTCGCGCTCGAATGCCAGCCCCAACTGCCGAGTACAGAGCGTGTACCCCACCGCGTAGGTCGCGGCGCCGAGGATCCCGCCCGGCAGGCCTCCAATCGGGGCGGCCACGGCGACGCCGGCCACCGAGCTCACGGCGATCGCGACGCCGAGGCGGGCGTACCAGCCGAGCGCGACGATCTCGCGATCGGTGCCTCGGGCGTAGGCGACCGCGAGGGCGATCGCACTCGCTGCCCGGACGCCGGCCATCACGCCGAGCACGAGCAGGAGGTCGCTCAGACCGATCACGAAGTAGAGCCCCACGGCGGCCAGGGTGACCAGCTTGATCCGGCGGTAGGCGCGGAGCCAGCGGTCGTGCGAGAGCATCGCCGACGCGAGCGGGATGGCCATGGCGAGTTCGATCGCGACCGCCGGGGCCAGGACCACGAGATACGGGTCGAGCTCGGTGAACTTGGAGCCGAAGAGCGTGCCGTCCCCGTACGACAGGCCGATCACGAAGCAGCCGGCCGCGCCGCAGGCGGTGAGGAGCATGAGCCGGATCGAGGTGCCGACGGCGCCGGCGCTACGGTCTTCGTCGTCGATGGAGCTGAGGGCGGGTCCCATCACCGTTGACACCGGAGTGCCGATCGGGGTGAGGACCTGATGGGTGAGGTCGTAGCCCAGGGCGAAGAGGATGAACGTCTCGGGTTCGACCGCGGCCGCCGCGAAGAGCGACAGCCCCTGCCGCGAGTGGGCGAACGCTGCGAACTTGCCGATCGAGGCCGCGACGGCGGTCGGGACGAGGGCCATCGCCTCGCTCTCCTCGCCGGCTTCTGCATCCGCCCCGGGGTGGTCGCGGGAGAGTTGACGCAGCACGCCGAACGCGAGCACGTGCAGGGCCGCGCAGCGCGCTACCGAGGCGACGGTGAGACCGATCACCGCGCCGGTCAGCCCCATCCCGGAGGCCACGAGCACGACCACCAGGGTGGGCTGGATGATGCCCTGCGCGATGGCGATCCGATTGGCACGCTGGTGCAGCAGCAGTCCTGCCAGGGAGTAGTAGCCGAGCGAGGCGAGGATCTCGGAGGCGAGCATCACGGCGATCAAGGCCAGCGCTGCGTCCGAGACGTGGTCGCCCAGGAGGTCCTTCGCCGTCTGCGGGGCGGCGGCCACGGCGATCACCC
>JAURVW010000673.1 GCA_030655275.1 Solirubrobacteraceae bacterium | reverse complement strand
TGGTGGCCGCGCTGGCGGCGAACGGCGCGAAGGTCGTCCCGAAGGTGAGCGCCGAGAACCGCGCGCTGAAGGCGAACGCCGCGAGCCACGCGAAGCACGCGACACCCAGACGCCGCGCGAACCGCGCCCGCCACGCGACGGCGAACGTCGCGGTGGCCGGGGCGAGCGCCGGGAAGGCGATGCGCGCGCCCTGCCTGCCGCCGGAGACGGCAGCCAGATCGAACAGGTGGTGATGTCGGGCGTGATCGGCGATGGCGAAGAAGCCGGCGCCATCGAGCAACGCCCGCCCCGCGCTCGCCGCGAGCGTGGGGGTGAAGGCCGTCGCGAGCGCCGCAATGAGCAGGCACCGGCCGCGGACGACACGCCGCGGCAAGACGCCGAACGGACAGTCGAAGCCAGCGCCGTGGCCGCGACCACAGCCGGCGAGGATGCGATCGACGCGGCTCGCGCCGATGGTGAAGAGCGCAGAGGCCGTTCGCGTGATAGGTACGGACGCGATCGCCGCGAACGTGCGCCCCGGGATGGCGCAGAAGCGTCCTCGCCTGACGCAGCCGTAGCCGGGGAGGCGGAAGGCGACCTGCCAAGCCGGCTCGACAAAGCGCCCGCCTTCGCGAAGTCAATGCCGATCGAACCGCTGCCAACCGCGCCGACGTCAGTCCAGGCCCCATTAGCGGTCGCTGTCGACCGCGCCAGTGCGGGCTCGGCTCGTGGCAGGCTGCCCCAGGTCACGCCTTTCGAGTTGCCTCTCGCGCAGCTGGCCCAGATTGCCGAGGGCTCGGGGCTGCATTGGGTCAATTCCGATGCCGAGCGCATTGCGCAGGCGCAGGCTGCCATCGCCGCAGAGCCGCTGCCGGCCCATACCGCGCGGGAACGCCCGTCCGCTGTAGTGCTCGATGACGGGCCATTGGTGCTGGTCGAAACGCGCAGAGACCTCGCCGGCATGAGCCTGCCTTTCGAACGCGTGGCGCTTCCAGACCAGGCCATCTCTCCGACCTGAGCGGCGCTGCCAGATCAAGCCCCGGACATCGCGTCCGGGGCTTTTTTTTGCCCGT
>JAURVW010000661.1 GCA_030655275.1 Solirubrobacteraceae bacterium | reverse complement strand
CACCCACGAGAAGCGGCCGTGGCCGGACGACGTCCGTGCGGCGCTGGCGCCGCACGTCGTCGGCTGAGCCAGGCGGTGCCGACGTACGGGCGTCGGCCCGCCGCGGCTCCGCCCGGGCGCCGTCGGCGTAGGCCCGCTGACCACTCGGCCCCAGCGACCACCGTCGGCGCGGGCCCTCCGCCGGCTCAGTCCCCCGCGATCGGCACCCGATCGCTGCCCGCCGGCGTCACGACCTCGACGCCCAGGTCGACGTCGGCCGTCGTCGCGTCGGTCGCGGGCCGGTCGTCCGCCCGCCGGACCTCGACGCCGATGCCGTTGACCCACGCGTTGCCGGAGACGCGGTCCAGGAGCGCCGCGTCGTTGGGGACGAGATCGTTGTAGCGCGCGCCGCCGGCGGCGTTGGCGACCTTCCAGCCGCCCTTGTGCCCCCAGTGCTGGTTCAGGCCGACCGAACCGGCGATCACCTCGTCGGTGACCTCGACCGGCACCTCGATGGCGCCCCAGCGCGAGCTGATGCGCACCTCGGCGCCGTCCTCCAGGCCCCGCTCCTCGGCGTCGGCGGGGTGCATCCGCAGGCGGCACGAGCGCTTGCCCGACATCAGCTTCTCGACGTTGTGCAGCCACGAGTTCTGCGACCGCAGCTCGCGGATCGAGAAGATCCTCAGCGGGTGCTCCGGGTCCGCGGTGCGCATGTCGACGAGGCGCCGCAGCTCCTCGGCGAACAGCGGCTGCTCGAGGTGGACGAGCTTGTCCTTGTGGTGGATCTTCTTCCGGATCACGCCGGTGGGGCAGTGGTCGGAGAACTTGATCGGCGCACCGGCCTTCAAGAGCTTCTTGCGGCTGATGCCCTTGCGGCGCAGCCCGAAGAGGTCGCCGTCGGGCCCGAGGCGCATGAAGAGGTCGACGCCGAGGCTCGGCGGGAGCCGGATCCCGAGCTTGCCCATCACCTGCGCGCCCGGCGCGCCGGAGGGCACGAGGCCGATCCGCTTGCAGATGTCGTCGAGGGTCTTCCAGTCGTCGCGCACGTTGGGCGGCCCGGAGACGATCGCCTCGGTCCACTGCGCGTGCGGGACGGCGTTGTGGGACTGGGTGAAGACCGGGAAGCCCTCGCGCTCGTAGAGGAGCTTCGGCGGCAGGACGTAGTCCGCGTGCTTGTTGGTCTCGGTGATGTAAGGGTCCAGCGAGACGAAGAGGTCGAGGCCGGCGAAGGCCTCCTCCATCGCCCCGCTGGCCGGGGACGTCGTCGCGGCGTTGGTCGCCACGCAGACCATCGCGCGGACCTGGCCCTTGCCGGGCGTGGCGGCCTCGCGCGGGAACGTCGCCCAGGGCGAGCTGCCGATGACCTCGGGGATCCCGTCCACGCGGGTGCGCCAGCGGTCGTATCCGGCGGCGCCGAGGATCTTCGTCATGAACTCGAGGTCGACCATCGGCCGGCCGAAGACCATGCCGCCGGGGCGGTCCAGGTTGCCGGTCGCGATGTTGATGACGTCCATCAGGTATTTGGTCAGCGACGCGAAGCGGCCGAGCGACGCGCCGCAGCGGCCATAGAGGTTGGCCGACGGCGCCGCGGCGAAGTCGCGGGCGAGCTGCCGGACGTCCTCGGCGTCGATGCCGGTCTCCGCGGCGACG
>JAURVW010000642.1 GCA_030655275.1 Solirubrobacteraceae bacterium | reverse complement strand
GGCGCCCAGAGCGGCGTGGGCGGGGGAGGCCGCTACGACGGACTCGTCGAGCAGCTCGGCGGTCCGTCGACCCCCGGCTGTGGCTGGGCGACCGGCATCGAGCGACTGCTCCTGGCCGCCGGCCCCAACTTCGCCGCGCAGACGCGCGAGCCGCTGCTCTACCTCGCCGCCGAGGCCGATCCTGCCGCCCGCCGAACCGCCTTCGCCCTCGCCGCCCAGCTGCGCGCCGCCGGCCACCGGATCGACGGCGACCTGGCCGGGCGGTCCGTGAACGCCCAACTCAAGGCGGCCGGTCGCTCCGGCGCGCGATACGTTGCCGTCGTACGCGGCGAGGACGACATCGTCCTTCGCGGCCGTGGTCTCGACGACCGAGACCTCACCGTCGCCGAGGTCCCGGAGGTCGTCGACGGCCTCGGTCTCGCCGAGGCGGAGCGCCACCACATCGAGGCGCAGCTCGCCTCGCCTCACCCTTCCGAACCGACTTCCCCAGGAGCGCCCTCAGCATGAGCCATGGTCTGCCCGCACCACGCGCGAACGCGTACCGCGACGCCTGGAACGGTGACCTGAGGGCCGCCGACGCCGGCAGCGAGAAGCGCGTCGCCGGCTGGGTGCATCGTCGCCGCGACCACGGCGGCCTGATCTTCATCGACCTCCGCGACCGCACCGGCCTGCTGCAGCTCGTGATCAACCCGGAGGCCGGCGGCGAGCTGTTCACCGCCGCCGAGCACCTGCGCTCCGAGCACGTGATCACCGTGACCGGCGCGATCGAGACCCGCGACGCCCAGAACGTCAACCCGAACATGCCCACGGGCGAGATCGAGCTGCGCGTCGCCACCCTCGAGGTGCTCGCCACCGCCGAGACGCCGCCGTTCCCGGTCGACTCCGAGACGAAGGTCTCCGAGGAGATCCGCCTCAAGCACCGCGCCATCGACCTGCGCCGCCAGGGCCTGCGCGACGCGCTCATCCTGCGCTCGCAGATCACGAACGTGATGCGCCAGGACCTCGTCGAGCAGGGCTTCCTCGAGATCGAGACGCCGATCCTCACGCGCTCCACGCCGGAGGGCGCCCGCGACTTCCTCGTGCCGAGCCGCAACTCGCCCGGCAGCGTCTACGCGCTGCCGCAGTCGCCGCAGCTCTTCAAGCAGCTCCTGATGATGGGCGGCCTGGAGCGGTATTACCAGATCGCCCGCTGCTTCCGGGACGAGGATCTGCGTGCCGATCGCCAGCCGGAGTTCACCCAGCTCGACATCGAGATGAGCTTCGTCACCGAGGACGACGTCATCGCCGAGATGGAGCGCCTCATGACGAAGGTCTTCGAGGTCGGTGGCCTCGACGTCGCCCCGGCTCCGTGGCCGCGCATGAACTACGACGAGGCGCTGCTCAAGTACGGCAACGACCGTCCGGACCTGCGCTTCGGCCTCGAGATCAAGGACATCTCCGAGGCGATCTCCGGCTCCGACTTCAAGGTGTTCGAGTCGGTCATCGCCGGGGGTGGCGTGGTCCGCGCGATCAACGCCGGCCAGCGCGAGTTCCCGCGCAAGGAGCTCGACAACCTCAACGAGGTCGCCCAGCGCCACGGTGGCAAGGCCGTCGCGTGGGCCTTCGTGCAGGAGGACGGCACTTGGCGGTCGCCGATCGCCAAGTTCCTCGGTGAGGAGCGCATGAAGGCGGCCAACGAGGTCCTCGAGGCCTCCACCGGCGACCTGCTCATCTTCGTCGGCGACCAGGCGAAGGTCGTCGCGCCCGTGCTCTCCGCGCTGCGCCTGCACCTCGCGGCGCACTTCGGCCTCGTCCCCGAGGGCGAGCACTCGATCACCTGGATCGTCGACTTCCCGATGTTCGAGTACAACGAGGACGAAGGCCGCTGGGACGCCCTGCACCATCCGTTCACGGCGCCGACCGGCGACCTCTCGGATCCGGGCAGCCTGCGCTCGCGCGCCTACGACCTCGTCGTCGACGGCTCCGAACTCGGTGGCGGCTCCATCCGCATCAACGATCCGGCCGTGCAGTCGCGCGTGCTGGAGATCCTCGGGATCGACGCCGACGAGGCCCAGGACCGGTTCGGCTTCCTCCTCGACGCGCTCAAGTACGGCGCCCCGCCGCACGGCGGCATCGCGTTCGGCATCGACCGCATCGCCGCCACGTGCGCGGGCCGCGAGTCGATCCGCGACGTGATCGCGTTCCCGAAGACGGCCACCGGTGGCGACCCGCTCACCGGCGCACCGGACGCCGTGGACGCCAAGCAGCTCCGCGAGCTCGGCCTCAAGAGCCTCGTCGCCGAGCCCGGCGCCCCCGCCGCGTAGGTCGCACCCGAGGGAATGGTGCCGATTTGCGGCGCCATTCCCGCATCGCGACGGCGAGGACGGCGCTGCGCCGGCGCATCCGAGGCCGTCCTCCTGTCGGGTGACAGGCCCTGGACCGGGCGCGACCTGAGCCGGGTCCGTCCGAGAAAGCACTCAGGTTCTCCAACGTACGGCCGAGATATGGAGGGATGAACCAGGTATCCCGACCCATGCAGATCGCCCTCGCGGCGGTGCTCGTGTTCTCCTTGGTGTGGTTCGCGGTACTGCGTCCCAAAGAGGACGACGTCGCTGCGACGCCCGTGACGCCGGCCGAGACCGCACCGCCGCGTTCCGACGCGGGCGGCGCCTCTGCGACGAGCGCGCTCGGCAAGACGATCGAGACGGCCAAGACCGGCGCCGCGAACGCCGACGCCAGCACGAAGGCGCGCGAGAGCCAGACGGGCGAGGAGACGACGGCGTCCGCCACGACGCCGAAGACGGCGCCGAAGGCCACGACGAACCCGACCACCCCGGCGGCCACCACGCCCGCCGAGAGCGACGCCGCAGGCGACGAGCAGGCCGAGCGTACGGGCATCAGCGCCACGCAGAAGCGCGCCGACAAGGTCATCACCAAGATTCAGAAGGACCTGGCCGCACGCCGCGCCGTCGTCGTGCTCGTCTGGGCGAAGACCGGCAAGGAGGACAAGATCGTCCACGAGCGCGTCACGAAGGACATCAACCGCCGCAAGGGCAAGGTCCGGATCTACACGATCCCGGTGAGCCAGGTCGGTCGTTACGACGGTCTGCTCAGCGGCCTGTCGCTCGGCCAGATCCCGTCGACGATCGTCATCGCGCCCAACAACGAGGCCAAGGTGCTCGGCGGTCTCGTCAGCACCGAGCGCGTCGACCGCCTCACGAGCTCCGCGACGCTCACGAAGCCGCTCGACGACGGGGCCACCAAGAAGGCCACGAAGTAGCCGCGAGCCCGCATCGCATTCGTCGAAGGGCGGTCACCACGGTGGCCGCCCTTCGTCGTCGAGGGCCGCGGCGGCAGGATCGGCGCGCCCGCCCACCCGGCGCCGCTCGCGGAGGCGTACCCTGGGTCCGTGGCCGACGAGCGCTTTGCGGAGCATCTGCAGCACCCGACGGGCATCGGGGTGCATCCGCCGGATTCCCATCTCGGGATCGCCGGTGGCGCCGCCTGCGGCGACATGATCCGCATCCGAATCGCCACCGACGGGATCACGGTCACGGGCGCCGGCTTCGAGGCCAGTGGCTGCGGTGCGGCCACGGCGGCGGCCAGCGCCGCCGTCCTGCTCGTGGAGGGCGAGTCGATCTTCGACGCGGCGCGCGTCGACGCGGCCGCGATCTCCGCCGAGCTCGGTGAGCTGTCGCCCGGCAAGTTCCACGCCGCCGACCTGGCGGCCGACGCGCTCGCCACGGCCCTCGGCCACGCCGTCGTCGCCGCACCACCGCGCCCGGAGAACGATCCCGGCCGCGTGCTCGTGGCGCTCAGCGGCGGCGTCGACAGCGCCGTGGCCGCGGTGATGGAGGCGCAGGACGGTCGCGACGTGGTCTGCGTGACGCTCGAGCTGTGGCGCAGCCCCGAGAACGACGCCGACCGCTCCTGCTGTTCGGCGAGCGCCGTGCGTATCGCGCGCTCGGTCGCGCACCGCGCCGGCCTGCCGCACCTCACCGTCGATCTGCGCGACCAGTTCCGCGCGGGTGTGGTGGAGCCCTATCTCGAGGGTCACCGCGCTGGGGCGACCCCGAATCCATGCATCGCCTGCAACGGCAACGTGCGCATCGACGCGATGGTCGAGCTCGCCGACCGGGTCGGTGCCGCCAGCCTCGTGACCGGCCACTACGCCCAGCTCGAGGGCGGCCTGCTGCGCGCCGGTATCGACCCGGCGAAGGATCAGTCGTACATGCTTGCGGGCCTGGCTCCGTCGACGCTCGAGCGCCTGCGGTTCCCGCTCGGCGAGCTCACGAAGCCGCAGGTGCGCGAACTGGCCCTCGAGGCCGGCATCAGCGTCGCCAAGCGGCCCGAATCGCAGGACCTCTGCTTCCTCGCGGGCACCGGCAAGCGCGCGTTCCTGGAGCGCCACGGCGGCCTCGACGACGCGCCCGGCGCGATCGTCACGAGCGACGGTGCGGTCGTCGGCACCCATCACGGCGCCCACAACTTCACGGTCGGCCAGCGGCGCGGGCTCGGGCTCGGCGGCGGCCCGGTGCGGTACGTGATCGCGACGGACCCGGTCGCGAACACGGTGACGGTGGGGGAGGCCGAGGAGCTGCTCACGAGCACCGTGGAGCTCACCGCGGTCGCGCTGCACCGCTCGATGGCCGACGTGCGCTCCGTCCGCCTGCGGTATCACTCGCGTGACATCGCCTGCCGCCTCGACGGCACCACGCTGCATCTCGACGAGCCCTTCGCGGGCGTCGCGCCCGGGCAGTCGGCGTGCCTGCTCGACGGCGACGTGGTGGTCGGCACCGGCACGATCGTCGGCCCCGCCTGAGCGCGTCGTCGCACGCCGCCGATCCGCCTGCAGGGAGGCGGATTCGCGGTCGCCGGTGACCCGCGGCGCACGGGGCGCCGCCGAGCAGGCAGAATCCCTCGGGTGACGAGCGACGAGATCCGCGAGCGATACCTCAGCTACTTCGAGCAGCGCGGCCATCTGCGCCGTCCCTCGGCGTCCCTGGTGCCGGCCGCACACGATCCCTCGGTGCTGCTCACGACCGCCGGGATGCACCCGCTCAAGGACTACTTCCTGGGCAAGGACGAGCCGCCGTCCGACAAGCTCACGAGCTGCCAGAAGTGCTTCCGCACCGGCGACATCGAGAACGTCGGCGTCACCGACCGCCACCTCACCTGCTTCGAGATGCTCGGCAACTTCTCGATCGGGGACTACTTCAAGGACGACGCGATCCGGTTCGGGTGGGAGGTCTCCACCGAGGTCTTCGGGCTCGACCCCGAGCAGATCTGGATCACCGTCTTCGAGGGCATGGACGGCGTCCCCGGCGACGACGAGGCGCTCGAGCGCTGGGTC
>JAURVW010000634.1 GCA_030655275.1 Solirubrobacteraceae bacterium | reverse complement strand
GGCTCCTTCCAGGTCACGGGCGGCACGCTCGACGTCGCGCTCCAGGGCGACGGCTGGCTGCGCGTCGGCAACGGCACTCCGACGCCGGGCAACCCGACGGCGGGCGTTCCGGCCGGTGCCGAGGTCAACTACACGCGTTCGGGCAACTTCACCCAGAACGACAAGGGCTACCTCGTCACGACCGACGGCTACTACGTCATGGGCAAGGTCTCCCAGGACACCGCCGGCACCGCGAACGTCGCCGACACCTACCTCCAGATCCCCGAGGGCGCGAGCAACGTCGCCGTCGCCCCGGACGGCGCCGTCTCCTTCGTGCCGCCGGCCGGCTTCACGCAGCCCGCCGCGTTGCCGCCGATCGGTCCGGACGGCCGCGCCATCGCCGGCTACCTCTCCGTGTCGAAGTTCTCCAACGAGCCGGGCCTCGAGCGCGTGACGAACAACCGCTGGGCCGCCACCGCGCAGTCCGGCGCCGAGCAGGACGGCACCCCGGGTGGCACCTACGGCCAGTCGATCGCCGGTGTGCTCGAGATGTCGAACGTCGACATGGCCTCCGAGTTCAACACCATGATCTCCGCGCAGCGTGGCTTCCAGGCCAACTCCCGCGTGATCTCCACGACCGACCAGATGCTCCAGGACCTGGTCAACCTGATCCGCTAACACGCTCCCGTGACGGCCGGGGTCGCGCGACTCGCGCGGCGCCGGCCCTGCAGGTGCGGCCCGTCAGGTCTCCTCATGATCACCCTCCACCGACTCGGCACCTCCGCGCTCCCGGTTCGCCTCAACTGCGACCTGATCCTCACGATCGAGGCCACGCCCGACACCGTGATCTCCCTGGTCACCGGCGCCCGGCTGATCGTCACGGAGTCGCCCGACGAGGTCGTCGCCGCGGTCCGCGACTGGCGGGCCGAGGTCGCCCGACACACCTTCGGCGTGCCCAGGGTCCTCGAACCCGAGGTCCACGACTTCACGCCACAGACGTGACCGGCTGAGGCGCTGCGCACGGCGCCCCATCCGATTCCCGAACGACGGGGCGGTTCTCCTGGCCTCGGCCGGGGGAGTCGCCCCGTCGTCGTCGGTGGAGCCTCAGCGCGGCGCGAGGCCGGCGAGGGCGTGCTCGACGACGCGGTCGGCGAAGGCCTCGTCGAGGGGCGCGGTGCGCAGGAGCCACCGGTGGAACACCGGTCCCAGGAACAGCTCCACCGCCACGGACGGATCGAGGTCGTCCCGGACCTGTCCGGCGTCGCGGGCGCGGCATAGACGATCGGCGAACGCGTCGGTCTGGGGGCGCAGGAGTCGCTCGAGGAGTTCGGTGGCGAGCGGCGGGTCGAGCTGGAGTTCTGCCAGGACCGCGCGCTGCATCCGATCGGTGGCGGGGTCGGCGAGTTCCCCGACGATCCCGCGCATCACGGTTCGCAGGTCGGCCTCGAGCTCGCCGGTGTCCGGAAGGGTGGTCGAACCGTCGGGGCCGAGGCTGGCGTCGAGGATGGCGTCGAAGACGACGGCGCCCTTCGATGGCCACCAGCGGTAGATGGTCTGCTTGCCGACGCCGGCGCGCGACGCGATCCCCTCGATGGTGAGCTTCGCATAACCCACCTCCGCGAGCCGCTCGCGCGTGGCGGAGAGGATCGAGGATCGCGCGCGGTCGCTGCGGCGGGCGGGGTCGGGAGTGGGGGAGGGCACGGAGCGAGTCTAGGTGAGACGAGACGGGTCGTCTCGCTAGGCGCTAGTCTTCAGCGAGACGCATCGTCTCGTTGGTGCAACGCGGCTCCCGTCTCGTACAGGCCCCGTTGGTCCAAGACCCAGGAGGACCGATCCATGATCAAACACTCACGCTCTACCTCAGATCGAGACACGTCGCGGGTCTGGTTGATCACCGGAGCCGGGCGTGGGCTGGGGTTGGCCTTCGCCCAGGCCGCGATCGAGGCGGGCGATCGCGTCGCCGGGACCGTTCGCGAGAGGGGTGGGCTCGGGGCGCTCGTCGACTCGCAGCCCGATCGCGTGCTCGAACTCGTTGCCGACGTGCGCTGCGACGCCGAGGTCCGTGCCGCCGTCGAGGCCGCGGTGGCCTGGGGCGGCCGCCTCGACGTGGTCGTCAACAACGCCGGGTATGGCCTGGTCGGCGCCATCGAGGAGGTTTCGGAGGCGGAAGCCGAAGCCAACGTCTCCACGAACCTGCTCGGTCCCCTGCGCGTCAGTCGCGCGGTGATCCCGCACCTGCGCCGTCAGGGCCGCGGCCACATCGTGCAGATCTCGACCTCTGGCGCCGTTGGCTCCATGCCGGGGCTGGGGCTCTACAACGCCGGCAAGTGGGGGCTCGAGGGGTTCACGGAGGCGATGGCCGCGGAGCTGGAGCCGTTCGGCATTCGTGTGACGATCGCGGAGCTCGGCGGCTTCGACACCGACTGGGGCGGCTCCAGCATGCGGTTCGCCTCACCGAAGCCGGAGTACGACGCGCTGCGGGAGCGCATGTTCGGCACGGCCGAGGTGCCGTGGCCGGCCGCCAATGGGCCGGCCACCGACGGCGGAGGCGAAGGCGATGAGGATGTTGCCCCTGAGGCTGACGACGCCGCGGGAGGTGACGCTTCCGCCGCCGTCGCGGCCAGCGCGCTGCTCGCGCACGTCGGCGCGCCCGACGGTCCGCTGCGGTTGCTCGTCGGCGATGACGTCGCCGAGCAGGTGGCGATGGCGCTCGAGGCGCGCCGCGTCGACTACGCAAGGGATCCGCGATTCAGCTGGCCGACCGGCTGACGGGCGCGACGAAGCGCCTCGCCCCGGCATTCGATCCGGCCTCGCCGAGGTCAGTCGTCGTCGCCAGTCGGCGGTCCTGGCCTCTCGCCGTCCACCGCCGACGCGGCTGGGTCCGCGTCGTCGGACGCATCGCGCTCCGGCGGGGCCGTCGCCTCGCGCCGTCGCTCCTCCG
>JAURVW010000633.1 GCA_030655275.1 Solirubrobacteraceae bacterium | reverse complement strand
TGGAGGAGCTCGGCGGCGCGGAGATCAACGCCATCACGGGCAACTGCCACCACGTCGACGAGTCCGACGAGGAGTCGCTCGAGACGGTCCGTCGTCTGCTGGGGTACCTCCCGTGCAACAACGTGGTCCAGCCGCTGCGGTACGCGCCGTCCGTGGCCCCCGAGTTCAGCGACCTCGACTACGAGCTCGACACGATCGTTCCGGCCGAGACCAACAAGAGCTACGACGTGACCGACGTGATCATGCGCGTCGTCGACGACGAGGACTTCTTCGAGATCCACTCGAAATGGGGTCGCTCGATCGTCGTCGGGTTCGCCCGCATCGACGGGCGCAGCGTGGGCATCATCGCCAACCAGCCGAACCACAACGCCGGCACGCTCAACATCGACTCCACGGAGAAGGCCGCGCGCTTCCTGCGCACCTGCGACTCCTTCAACCTGCCGATCATCTCCTTCGTCGACGTGCCCGGGTACCTCCCGGGTGTCGAGCAGGAGCGCGGCGGCGTGATCCGTCGTGGTGCGAAGCTCTTCTACTCCTACGTCGAGGCGAAGGTCCCGACGGTTACGATCACGCTTCGCAAGGCCTACGGCGGTGCGTACGCGACCATGGGCTCCAAGCACTCACTCAACGACGTGAACCTCGCCTGGCCGACGGCCGAGATCGCCGTGATGGGCGCCCAGTCCGCCGTCAAGGTGCTCCACGGCCGCGAGCTCCTCAAGACGATGGGCGAGGGCGGCGACGTCGAGGCCCAGTTCAACGGGCTCATCGCCGAATACCAGGCCGAGCATGCCCAGCCGTACCCGGCCGCCGAGCGCGGTTGGGTCGACAAGGTGATCAAGCCGCACGAGACGCGCCTCGAGATCGCCCGCGCCCTGAACCTGCTCGACGACAAGCGCCACGATGCGCCGATGCGCGCGCACGGGAACATCCCATTGTGAGCACCGCTTCGCCGCAACCGTCGGCCTCGGCGGAGCCCTACGCCAAGCATTGGGTGCTCATGGTGGCGCTCGTGCTCTGCGCGTTCATCACCGGGCTCGACAACACGGTCCTGAACATCGCGCTCGCGAAGATCAGGACCGACCTCGAACTGTCCTACACCGGCCTGCAGTGGGTCGGGACGAGCTACATCCTCGCGTTCTCCAGCCTGCTGATGGTCGGCGGGCGACTGACCGATCTCTTCGGCCGCCGCCAGGTGCTGCTGGCGGGCATGGCGATCTTCGTCGTCTCCTCGGTCTTCGCGGCGTTCGCCACGAGCGGCACGTTCCTCATCATCGCCCGGGTGTTCCAAGGGATCGGCGGCGCCCTCGTGCTGCCCGCGACCGGCGCCGTCCTCGCCAACGACGTCGCCCCGGAGAAGCGTCACCTCGCCGTCGGCATCTGGACCGCCTCGATCGCGAGCGCCATCGCCCTCGGCCCGATCGTGGGTGGAGCGATCGTCGAGGTCGCCCACTGGAGCTGGATCTTCTTCCTCAACGTCCCGATCGGGATCGGCGCGGCGATCATGGTGCGGCGCACCGTTCCGCCGGAGCAGATCCAGCGCCCCGCGCGGCCCGAGTTCATCGCGAAGCTCGACTTCCCGGGCCTGATCACCTCGTCGGTCACGCTGTTCGCCTTCACCTTCTCGCTCGTGCACGGCCAGGAGCACGGTGGATTCACCTCGCCGGTCGTGCTGCTGTCGCTCGCGATCGGGTTCATCTCCGCGTGGCTCTTCATCCGGACGGAGAAGGCGACGCCCTTTCCGCTCGTCGACCTCGAGCTCTTCAAGGACAAGATCTTCGCCGGCGGCGTCGCCGCGCAGATCATCTGGGGCCTCGGGATCAACGGCATCCTGTTCTTCACGGCCCTCTTCCTGCAGGACGTGCTCGAGCTGAGCCCGTTCGATGCCGGCCTCTTCTACCTCCCGCTCGCGATCGCGATCGGGGTCGCCGTACCGATCGGCGCGAAGATGGCCACGGCCGTCGGCGTGAACGTGACCGTTGCCTTCGGCATGGTGCTCATCGCGATCGGCCTCTTCATGGGCGTCTTCATCGACGCCGACGACCCGCCGGTCCG
>JAURVW010000608.1 GCA_030655275.1 Solirubrobacteraceae bacterium | reverse complement strand
CGCTCACGACCTGCGCCGTGAAGGCGAGGATGAAGAGCCAGACGGCGGCCTCCGCGACCTCGGGTACGCCCGCGAGCGTGAAGACGAGCGCGGGGGCGAAGGAGTGCCACGAGTCGGCGCCCACGTCGACGATGCGGTCGGGCATGACGCCGCGGCGAGCGATGTCGACGAGCGTCGCGGTGCCCTGGGCGGCGAGCACGATGAGCGGCACGTCCGCAGGCGGCGCCAGCACGAAGAGGGGCACGAGGAAGAGCTGGGTCGGGACGGCGTAGCCGGCCCCGATCGGGAACTCGACCCGGCTGGCGATGGCGAATCCGAGTGCCATCGCGGCGATCATGCCGGGCGAGCCGAGGGCATCCGTCGGCGGTGCGAGCAGCGCGAGCGCGACCGCTGCGACGACGAACGTCACCGAGAGCACGGCGCCGGCCGCACGCTGGCGCAGGTCGTACGACTCGAGCCGTTCGTCCCAGGAGTCGTCGAGCAGGCGATCCACGACGTCCGTGGCCTCGCCGGCCTCCGCCGGGCCGCTGTCGTATCGCACGGGCCTGCCGAAAGGCGGTTCGGAGGCGTGGGCGTGGGCGTCGACCGGGCCCGGGCTGGACCGCGGCTCGGGCGAGAGGTCCGGTCCGGTCGTCATCAGCACGAGTGGCTCGTTCATGAGCGCGTCCGGCGCGTCCGGCGCGTCCGGCGCGCCGGAGCGTGCCGGACGGATGCAGCGGTTGGGCGGGTCATCGCGACCGGTACGGATCGACCAGCAGCGAGTCGATCTGGTATCCGGCACCGACCACGTTGATCGGCGCGCGGAAGACGAGCCGGACCGACGCGACCCCGCCGACCTTGGCCATCGGGACCTTCGTCGCGAGGGGCTGGAGCTCGGACGGCGACCAGAACCCGGGCAGCAGGGTCAGCCGCGAGCGGGAATGGACCTGCTCCTCGCGGGTGGTGCCGTCGACGGCCTGGTAGCGGACGAACGTGGAGAGCACCCCGACGAGACCACGTGGCCGGGCGACGAAGCGGAAGGTGGGATGGGCATCGGTGACGCAGAACGCGGGCGACACGGCGGTCGCCACGGAGAGCAGGCCGGAGCCGAGCTGCAGCGACTGGCTGCCGCGGGTGATGCCGAAGCTCTCGTTGCCACGCACGACGGCGGCGTTCGAGAGATTCCAGCCCTTAGCGCCGGTCTCGAAGTCGCCGCCGGGGGCGAGGAAGTAGTCGGCGATGTCGCCGAAGCGCGCGAACGCCTGCCAGACGCTGCTCTTCGCGGTCGACGTCTCCGCCGGCTCGATGCAGCCCGCCTTGGGATCCACCGTCGCAGCCGGTACCGTCGCCGCGCTCGCGGTCGCCGTTCCCTGGATGGTCAGCGCGGCGACCCCCGCCAGCGCCAGGCCGAAGCCCTTCTTGATCGTGAACACAACTTCCCCCAGTTGTTCTCGTTCAACACACCTTCAATCGGAAGACTGGTTGAACCTCTTGAGCACCTATCGGCCGTCCGTCGAGGTTCCTGAACGGCCGTACGGGAACATGGAAGTACCGCAACCACGGGGGATTTCGCGTTAAGCAAGCCGTCAACAAGCGAATTTGAAGCCTATTCCGGCAACCGCGATATCCAGAACATCGCCCGCGCGGATTGAGGATTCCGGTCATGTTGCGTTCAGGTCGTCGATGCGAGATCTGCGAGCATCCGAGGAGTGGATCCGGGGGAGAACGGCGGCCTCCGTGGCCCGTTTGTTGGCACGAGTGCGATCGTCGTGCGCGATGGACTCGTCCTCATGGGCCGCCGGCGCGGTGCGGTCGGCGCCGGCGAATGGGCATTCCCGGGTGGCGCCGTCGACCCCGGTGAGGATCCGGCAGCCACGGCGGCACGCGAACTCCTCGAGGAGACCGGGCTGATCGCGACGACGGTCGCGCCCGCCGTCTGGACCAGCGCGACGTTTCCGGACGCCGGGACGCACTGGATCACGCTCCATCACCGCATCGAGGCGAGCGGCGAACCGCTCCGCACCGAGCCCGACAAGGTCGAGGGCTGGACGTGGGTGCGCTGGGACGCCCTGCCCCGGCCACTGTTCGCCCCGGTCGTCGAGCTGCTGGCGATGGGTTGGGCGCCGTAGACGGCCGCGCGTCCCCGGGGGCCGCTTCGACGACCGCCCAAAGCGGCTCCGCCGAGACAGGACACCGGGATAAACCCGTCCGACCAGCGGCCTGTGAACATCCGTCACCGTGACGCCGGACCCGACGCGCATCA